>CAYYNI010000037.1:0-14737 GCA_964472765.1 uncultured Thermotogaceae bacterium
TTCTGAAAGCCTATTTCTTTTAATGCTTCCGTTTTGTTTTCAAAAGGAACCTTTAAATCTTCTAAATATAGAAACAAAGCATCTTCCAATCTTGCTTCGATTACCTTTTTATACCCTGATTTGACATTAATAACAGAATGTTGATCATTATCTTGGAAAGATAAAAAATGAGGAAGAATTTCACCGTCTTTTAAGACGGGAAATGTTCTTTGGTGATGTTTGAGTGTTGTGATTAAAACCTCTTTTGGTAACTGCAAAAATTTAGAATCATACGTTCCAAAAACCGGGTTGGGAAACTCCGTTATAGCGGTAACTTCTTCTATTAATTGATTATCGGCTGGAATATTTATACCATTTTCTTTTTCTACACAAGAGATGGCGTTAATAATCTTCTGTTTGCGCATCCTTTGATCCGCATAAACATCATTTTCTTTCATCAAATCAAAATACTGATCCGCTAAATCTAATTCAACCAAAGATTCTTTAAATCGATGGGCAAGGGTTGTTTTGCTGCTTTTTATACCCATAAATTCAATATCAATCAGTTGGTCGGCTAAAATGGCTACAATATTATGGATGGGTCGGACAAACTTATAATCGCCTTGAGCCCAACGCATCGGTTTTTTGAAACTGAGACTTCCTAAAAATGAAATGAGTTGTTTTTCCAGTACATCTTTCGTGTCTAAACCCTTTACTGAACGTTTAATGTAACAATAGATTTCTGAATTTTCCTCTTTGAAAATCAAATCGTTTTCAGTGGCATTATTTCCTCTTAAAAAACCGGCTAATGCCTTTGTCGGTGCACCCTGAGTATCATAGGCAATACTCTTTGCGGGGCCTCTTTTAACTTCTTCTAAATCCTGTTGCTTCAGGGCCATATTTTGAACATGTATTCCGAATCTTCTTGATGAGTAAAAAAACATCATTTGATCATACTTTATCCTTAAGTTTTGAAGGAATTCAGAAAAACCTTTTTCAAACTGTTCGCATAATAATTCAATTTCAGTTGGTGGAATTTCTTCAGTTATTATTTCAAGAATAAAGTCATTTTTTGTCATTTCAGGTCTCCCTTCGCTTTCTTTATTTTTTGATTCTTTTATGCGATTTGATTTTCTTTCAAGTATGGTTAACTTTAATAAAGGTGTTTTTAACCGTTTGCTTCTTTTGTTTCTCTTCTTCGATAATACTTCAGAAGTTAAATCATTTGACATTCGTTTTAAATTGCAATGATAAATTGATTCGTTGAAAAATTGCCTTTCATTTTCAAAAACACATTGATTCGAAAAAGTCTTTTTAATTGTTGAAAGATAGTAAACATCATAAGAACTTCTCGGAGAATCCAATGAAATATCATCATTATTCTCACTCAAATCTTTAATTAAAATCAAAGGTGAAAAATAATCATTGATCGTAGCTTTTAAAAAAGTATGAATCATTTCTTTTTCTTTCTCATTTTCACCACGCATCAAAACAATTTCGGTATTACTATTCTTAAAAAGCCAATGAATAAACTCTTTTACAAGCAAATCTCTTCTTATACCGGAATCATAAACTCCAGAATTTACATGGTTCATGATTTTAATTTTTAAATCCCTTTGACCATTGATCAAATGATCATTCTTTTTTTCAGAAAAGAAAATCGTATGAACACCCAGTATAAAAGCACCAATTACCACAAATGAATCAGAAACATTAAAAACCGCAAAACTATTGACGTAAATAAAATCGACTACTGCTCCTTTAAACAATCGGTCTATTTGATTTCCCAATGCTCCGCCAATAATAGAACCAAAAGCGAAAGCCAGCCAAGGGGATTCTTTTACAAACTTAAGTGAAACTAAAAATACCATTGCAATGATCACAAAAACCAACGGAATTAATATGTGAGTATATCCTTGAAACATACCAAAAGAAATACCAGTGTTTCCCACATTGGTTATCATGATAAACTCACCCAAAACTGAAATGGTTCTGCCGGGAGAAACAAGCTCGACTATTATTTTTTTCGACAGCTGATCTAAAAACAACGCAAGAACCAGCCAAAACGACATTAATGTCATATTTTAGTCCCTTTTTTGTTTTGAAAAATATACGAGTTCTTGCTCAATAAAGTCATCGATATCTCCATCCATCACAGCGTCTGTGTTTCCCGTTTCATTGCTTGTGCGGAGATCTTTTACCATTCGATAAGGATGAAATACATAAGAACGTATTTGATTACCCCAAGAAACATCGTTCAACTCACCTTGAATGGTGTCAACATCTTGTCTTTGTTTTTCATATTCGACCCGGTACAATTTTGCCATTAAAATTTTCATTGCAGTTTCTTTGTTTTGGTGTTGATTCCTCTGTGACTGGCAAGTCACAACAATATTTGTTGGCAGATGAGTGAGCCTTACCGCTGATTCAGTGCGATTGACGTGCTGACCTCCAGCGCCGGAGGCTCGATAAAGATCAACCCTTATATCCTCAGGATTTATCTCTACTGATATAGTATCATCCAACTCGGGTAAAATACTAACAGATGCAAAAGATGTGTGTCTTCTGCTATTTGAATCGAATGGAGATATTCTTACCAAGCGGTGGATCCCCTGTTCGTACTTTAAATAGCCATAAACGTATTCACCTTTAACCAGTATAGTGACGCCCTTAATCCCAGCTTCATCACCTGGTTGAGTTTCTATGATTTCAACCGAGAAATTTCTTCTTTCTGCCCATCGTATGTACATTCTCATCAACATTTGGGCCCAATCTTGGGATTCAGTCCCTCCGGCACCGGCATGGATGGTTAAGAATGCGTTGTTCATATCGAATTTTTCGTTGAGCAACATAGACAATTCAAATGATTTGACGTCTTTCTTGATTTTGGATAACAGAGAGAGAAAATGCTCTTCCATCGAAGCATCGTCCTCGGCGAATTCAAGAGCCACCGAAGCATCTTCAATTGTCAAATTAATTTTTTTGATTTCTTCCATCAGTGAACGAATAACCTTGGCGTCTTTTAAAACTTGTGCAGCATTTTCCGGATCATTCCAGAAATTGGGATTCCCCATTTCTACCTCAAGCTGAGCCAATTTTTTCTGCGCATTGTTAATGTCAAATACTTTAGATGTTTCTTCAAATTTCTGTCTCAATTCAGAATATTCCTGCTTATTTTCATAGGTCAACATCACTTTCACCTCATCGTTTGACTTTGAATCGCTTCTTTTTCATATTGTTTTGAGCAGTTTGGGAAATCTTGCGCCTCTTTTTTCTATTAAAAGTATCGATTTCATCGTGTGTATATTGTAGGTTGTCGATTTCCTTCTGAGCTTCTTTTGATGCCTTTTCTGTACTTGTTTTTACTAATCTGAGCAACATTGAAGCCATGTCGTCGTAAATGGAATCTATCATCTCGTCAAATAATCTGTGAGCTTCCTTTTTATATTCCATTTTGGGATCCTTTTGACCAAAGGCTCGTAGACTGATCCCTTCTTTGACTCTTTCAGTTGATTCCAGATGTTTTCTCCATCTTTCATCTACTATTCTTAATAACAGGAATTTTTGCAACCCGGAGAAATCATCCCCTATTTCGGCCTTTTTTTCCAAATAGGCATCATACAATACATTAAAGCATTCTTTTTCTAGTTCTTCAACCGTATTATATTTATCTAATTTTAAAAAGTCGGTGTCCACATTAAAAACTCGCAACGATTTTTTTAGTCCGTCAATATCCCAATCATTGCTTGTCGTATAGCTTGAAATCCTTCTTTGCACAACATCTTCGTAAATCTCTTTCAAATGACTGGATATGTCTTCTTCTTCCAATATCCAATCTCTGTGTTCATAAATAGCCTTTCGCTGTGAATCCATAATGGTGTCCAGTTCCAATAGATATTTTCGCATGGCAAAATGCATGCCTTCTACCTTTTTTTGTGCCTTTTCAATAATACCAGTCAACATGGGGTGGTGAATGGGTTCACCCTCGTTAAGCTTTAACACATCCATGATTTTACCAATCTTTTCTCCGCCGAATACCCTAACCAAATCATCTTCAACCGATAAGAAAAATTTCGATTGACCGGGATCCCCTTGCCTGCCGCTTCTTCCCCTAAGTTGATTATCGATTCTTCTTGCCTCATGCCTTTCGGTGCCAATGACATACAGTCCGCCTTTTGCGGTTACACCAGAGGCAAGTTTAATATCTGTTCCACGACCTGCCATATTGGTTGCAATGGTTATTGCTCCTTCTTCACCTGCACGAGCAATGATCTCTGCTTCTCTTTCGTGGTATTTGGCATTTAGGACTTCATGAGCTAAACCCATTTTACTGAGGGTATGACTCACTAATTCGCTTTTTTCGATAGAAGTTGTTCCAACCAATACCGGCTGGCCCTGATCATGACAGGATTTAATCTGCTTAACAATCGCTTGATATTTTTCCAGTATGGTTCGATAAATTTCATCATCGTTATCCGTTCTGACAACCGGTTTATTTGTTGGGATAACCAATACATCCATGTGATAAATCTGCTCAAATTCTTCCTCTTCTGTTTTAGCCGTACCGGTCATACCTGCCAGTTTATCATACATTCTAAAAAAGTTTTGAAAAGTGATACTGGCATAAGTCACAGATTCTTCACGCACTTTGACATTTTCCTTGGCTTCAAGTGCCTGATGCAAGCCACCGCTGAAGCGTCTTCCCGGCATCAATCTCCCTGTAAAGGAATCAACGATCACCAGTTCCGACTCTTCTGTTACGATATAATCCACTTCATTCTTATATAAATAATGGGCAATCAGGGCATTATTGATATGGTAAAGATTGTCGATATTGGACGGATCATAAAGATTGTCTATCCCCAGCAATTTTTCAGCTTTGACGATACCTTTCTCGGTCAAAGTGCAACTTCTGCTTTTTTCATCCATCTCAAAATCTTCATCTTTCTTGAATTTAGTGATCATTTTTGCAAACTTCGAATAAACTATTTCAGCGCCTTGACTGGGTCCGGAAATAATCAGGGGCGTTCTGGCTTCGTCGATCAAGATGCTGTCTACTTCGTCAATGATGGCAAAAAAGTGTGTCGGTTGGGATTTTGCATCTGAACTATACACCAGATTATCCCGAAGATAATCAAAGCCAAACTCATTGTTGGTTCCATAGACAATATCTAATTGATATACGTCTTTTCTGTTAATTTCAACTAATTTTGTCTTAAAAGCATCTACTACTTGTTTGTTCAGCTCATCCGGTTGAGGGATATCTGTATCAAGATCTAATGGCCATACACTGTCATCATTTCTCAAAGCGTTAATGGCCTTTTCTTCTTCCTCCCAAACTACTTGGTAAGTAATCGTCTGATTGTTTACCACACCAACTGTAAGCCCTAATGAAAGGTATATCGGAGCCATCCACATAGCGTCTCGTCTCGCTAGATAATCGTTTACAGTCACCATATGAACACCCTTTGAATACAAGGCATTTAACGTTACAGGCATTGTAGCCACAAGGGTTTTTCCTTCTCCCGTTTTCATTTCAGCAACTTCACCATTATCTAAGGCAATTGCACCGATTAATTGAACATCAAAAGGTCTTAATCCTAATGTTCTTTTCGCTATTTCCCTTACAATGGCAAACAGCTCTATCCTAATCTCTTCATGCGTGGACTGTCTTGTTGTGTTGTCTGTTGCTTCTGCGCCAATTAAGAGTTCCTTCATTTCTTTGATTCGATCTTGCAAAATAGTTGTTTTTTCTTTTGAGAATTTTTTTTCATATTCACAAATGTACCGAGTGATGTCCGTATATTTTTTGATTCTTCGTTCATTCTTATCAAATAATTTGGTAAAAAAATTCATGCTGTTCAACAACCCCTTTTCAAAAAATTCTAATAATTTCCTTTTTTATTTTATCATCAAAAGAAGAAAAGAAATAACAGTTAAAGCCGATTTTTTCGTTATACTCATAACCAGCTTCATATGCCTCTCTTTTTCCAATTTTTTCTATTAATTCATTTAACATCTTATTTAAACCGCTTTCTTCTGGATTATTGGTTGAAAGATTTGGTGAAAAATTTGAAATGCAAAAATATTGACCTTGAATTGTTAAATAGTATTCGTTGGTGTAAGGTTTTATGGTGATTTGCTCTTCGCTCATACCCCATTTTGCCATTTGATTGCGAAAGTCCTCAATTTGTACATAATCTTCATTGGCTTTAAATCCAATCAACCACCCGTCTTCGGATTCGTAAAAATAACCATATGAACAAACGGACTCAATCAAATGTAAGAACAGTTGCCATTCCTCAACAGAAGATACAACTTCGAATTGTTGATAAAAAAAATCCCTTAATCTTTCATTGGAAAAAATTATCAACCGATCAGGAATAGAATGTTCAAAAGGTAATTCAATCTGTTGAACAAAAAACATCGTTAATGGATCCCTCGGTTCTGAAACAGATGGATTTAAAGTCTTCGTTTCTATGTTTAAAAACGAAAAGGCATTTGTTATTGTAAGATTCTTCATTGGTGTTTCAACATACAATAAAATATCCTCAGAAAACTCATTTCGATTCACCATTTTTTCAATGAAGTTAGAAAACAAATCTTTTTGTGTGGTTGCAATCAAATAATCTCCTTGTCGAAAAAATTGTGCTCGAAATTCAGAGATGATTTCTAAAAACTCTTGTAATCCTTGAAAATTCTCAACAATGACAATTCCTTTTGTCAAACCTTCTTCGACTGTATGGAATATTTCTTCGCAATTAAACAAGTAATCTTCATAATGACTGAAAATGTCTTTGTCTGAATTATCAGCTTTTTGCTGAATGACAATTATCTTGGATTGAAGTAATCTTTCTACAAGAAATTGTTCACACGAATAAGTTAGTGAGATCTGCTCAATCGTACTTTCATTCTTAGAATCGATGTTCTGATTGAATAAAAAACGGTTTAAATTCTTCATGTTGGAAAATCCAACGGTCCAATCCAACGGTGAATTAAAATAATAGACATATTCACTTTCAAGTGACCAAGGAATAGCCTGACTAAAATCTGTTAAAGCCAATATAGTTCCTAAAAAAAACACCAAAAAGAGCCGACGTAGGCCGGCTCTTTTTCCACATCTTTTTGATTTATAATTAAAACATCTGACCGTATCCAAATGTAATTCCACCCCATTGCGGTCCTTGTGAACTGATGAGATAAGGAGAAAAGTCCCATGGTACATCTAATCTTAGCACACCGAACCCTGGTATGTTAAATCTGAATCCAAACCCCAAACTCGAATACAGTTTAGAGTCAAAAATTTCATTGAAATCATTCCATCCGACCGCATTATCGTTAAAAACGGAAAATTCAATTGAAAGATTGTTGGTATTAACGAATCGGTAACGGTATTCAAGGTTGATGGCATTCACATAGTTTACGCGAACACCCCGTTGATAATCAATACCTCGAATAAAGATATTATTTGGACCGCCGATAGAATAATTGATGGGGTCATCTTCATCTTCCCAGGGGATTTGGGCTGATACGAAACGCCCAGCAAAGATTTGATTTTCCCAAGGCGAATAAAAACCGCTGATCGATTCATTTAATCGCAGCCAATGATCCGTAACAAATGCAAACGGCAATGACCATTCAGCTCTCGTTTTAAATAAATAGCCTTCATTAGGACTGATCAAATCATCACGTCTATCGTATTGATAATCTCCACCCAAAATTAAACGCATACCTTCTTTAGCGATTTGGTTGGTAAAACTGGCTTCATCAGTGCTGAAATTAAAATTGACAAATTTCCCCCAAGTTATATCCATACCGACTTTTTGGAAATCATCAATTCTGTAACTGACATTAGGTCTGATAGTAAAATCTTCCGATTCATAAGTAACATTGGTTGCGATGTTGGTATCTGTAGAGGGGTCATCAATCTCTAAAGTCCTCTCGTTGAAGTTCTTTCCATATGAAATGCTTAATCCGGCATCGATCGGTGACCGAAAGATACTGCTCACATTATAACCTAAACTAATACTGGGATATTTACCTAAAATGGTATTAACACTGATGGTCTGACCTTGCCCCATGGGATTTTTCAAAGAAAGTCCGATTTTCCCGTTTATTCTTTGAATAATGGAATCACCTTTGTTGCTAGGGTCAAGAGATATACCCGTATTGATTTCCACATTGTTTTCCATTTCTTGTAATTTGACAATGATCGTTACTGCAGTTGAATTTGCTGATATTCCCAACGGCTCCAGGTTGATACTGGAAAAATAACCCGTTTTGTTTAAATTAATGTACGTTTGTCTGAGTTCACGCATTGTAATAGGTTGATCTTTCTTAAAAGAAATTTCCCTAGTCACAAGGTCTTCTCTGGTTTTAGTTAGGCCCTCTATTCTATAATCTTTTAAAACGCCTTCTGTAACCTTGAAAGTTAAACGTTCCTCTGACTTGTAGTATTTGGGAGTAATGACAACCAGGGGATATCCGTTATCCTCATAAATCTTTTTGATTTTTTGAACATCCCGCAAAACATTGATCAGATTGATCTGATCGTCAAGGGTAGACCTTAAACTTTCAATTAACAAGTTGGATGGGATCAAACTGTTCCCTTCTATACTCAAAGAACTTAACGGTTGTTTATCCGCAACAACAGGATTGAGTTGAATGGTTACAACAATATTCGTTACATGTTCGCCTGTTTCAAGTGGTTCCGGATGATTTTCAAAGTCCACATTCGTTTCCGGACCAATAAGCCCGGTATTATAAAGCCTAGAAAAGGCCATTTGTAATTCTGTATTGGAGGGATAGTTCTTCTTTTTGATTAAAAACAATCTGAAAAAATCATTGTAATAATCCTTCAAAAGCCTAAGGTCGAGTATTTCTTTTACTTCTTCGTATCGAATATCACCAATATCGCCCTTCAAAACGATATCGTAGAGGGCATATTCCCAAATGTCAATTATCAAAACACCCTCTGGTAAATATGATCCGAATTCATCCTCTTGAACGTTGTTTTTAATCTCCAATAACTGATAGCCTGACATTAAATATTGATTCTTTAAGGCATTTTGAGTTCTGATCAATCTTTTAAAATTCAATGCCTTATCGGTTTCAACAGTAACATATTCTTCAAGGGTTTTTTTTGAAATTAAGCCGGGACCACTAATATTGATCTGAACCTCTTTTACGATCGGATATTCTTGTAATTCAATTCGTAGAATCTGGGAATTATTTATATAATTACTCAAAGTGAATTTAACATCCTGAAAATAACCCATATCTTTGATATTGAATATGTCTCTATCGATGTCCGCATAGGTCACGTCATTTCCTTCATGACATTTGGTGATGATTGACAAAATTTCCTCGGTGCTAACTGAAAAATTACCTGAAATTTCCAATAATCCAATGTTAATTCCAAAAGTAGTACCGAAAATCGTCAGTAAAACGAAGATAAAAAAAATGTTCTTTTTAGATCTCAAAGAAATTCCCCTCCTGTATGGACTAACCTAAAAATAAATTATCCCTCTTTGATTCTTTTTTGAATCTTTGGCAACTTTCTTTTTTCCAAACTAAATTTTTTTTTGTCATATAAACCTACTATAAAAAAAGTGATGATCATGTTTATTATCGAAATAAATAATGAAAGGTATTCTTTATCCGGAAATATCATAAGAGACAAAGAAACGGTCAACAAAAAAACAATTAAAGGAACACTATATACTAAAAACGATAATTTGATTACGGATACTTCAGGAAGCTGATATTCAACCAAATCGCCTTTTTTAAGTTCAACCGAAGAAAGATTCAACGCCTGAAACATAAAATCATCCTTAATCCCACACAACATTTTGGCATTGCAGTGTTGGCAGGCATCCGGTCTTTCTTTTTTTAACAAAACAATCATACCGTTTTTGCTCTCTTCCAATATTTTTTCCACTACTGCTTGTTCCAATATTGCTCCCCCATTAAAATCGAATATTTACAGAAATCCCGGGAATCCATTCAAAATCCTCATAAGCAATAGGAAATTGAATGATAAAACGATCTTTAATACTAAAAGCCGGTCTAACCAGAATACTGTTTTTAGAAAATCCCATATCCAAGCTAAAAAAATCAAATTTACTCTTTAGAAACCACTTCAAATCGTCCTTTAAAAAATCATATCTAATCGTGATTTTATCAAACCAGTCATTTGAATTTAATCCAATACCAATAACCCAACCTTGATCATAACCAAAATACAGATTGAAAAACCACGATAAGGTTAGCTCCTGAAAAAAGGTCAATTGCAATCCAGGACTATTTGTAACTCCTAAAGCTAAAGAGCCGATAAAAAATTCAGGAACGACTAGGTTTGAGTAAAATTGATTAGTTTCGGAAAGATTTAAAAAACAATCCAACCAAATATAATCCTTGAAGGAGATTTTCTCACCTTCTTTTAAAAGACGTTGAAAGGATCGGTTTTTTTGCACATAATCATTGACACGTTGATCATTCATCGGATTTTTTCCCGAATCCACCATTTTCTTAACACCGTAATAGCCGATATGATATGCTCCCAAAGCATTGTCGATAGTACCGAAAAACAGTTGATAACGGTCAAGTAAAATGCTAACTTTTTCTCCATGATAAGGGTTAAACGGATTGGCTGCACCGATTTCTGTTGCAATGAACGGCTTCATCTGAAATGGCCCCAAGGCATTTGACTCAGAAATGGCATGGACATAGAATGAGGATTCCGTTTGAATTAGACCTGCAATAATAGGATCTTCAACGGTAAATTTAAAAGGGGTATCCACTGAAAATTTGGTGTTGATAAAAAAATCAAAAGAATGATCCCGGTAAGCAACACCTACAGAGGATTTGTTTTGATACAATATTTCATTAGGAAACAAATAACGTGACCCGAAACAAATGGAATTGATGATGAAAACAATAATAATTAAAAGCCCTTTTTTGAGTACATGCTTTTCTATCAACCTAATACTCCTGATCATCAAGTAATTAGAAAACAAATATTTCCTTGGTTTCAGTGTATTATAGCATTATTTTTTCTTTATTTACGCCATAAATTCTTGAACTGTCAATGAAAAAGCGAAATAATTCTGTTTCCTGTTATACTATGATGATTAAATTATTTTTGGACAAGTTATCATTGAGGTGAAGGCTATTGATAAAAATCTTTCTCAAAGCAAAAAAGGTGTCAGAAGATTTTCTGGTTGCGGAGTTTGAACACGAGATCCCACCGGCTGAATCTAAACCCATCTTTATTAAAGCAGGACAATTTTTGATGTTAAAAAATCGTACTGAACCTATCCTCGCTAAACCCTTTTCGGTTCTTAGTACGAATGAGAATGGTTTTTCAGTGTTGATTAAAATTATTGGCCGTTTTACAGGCTATTTAAGTCAATCAAAACCCGGAGAACTATTCTTCTATAGAGGACCATACGGAACACCATTTGAACAAAAACTAGACCTGTCAAAAAAATTCATCACCATTGGCGGTGGATGCGGCGCAGCCCCTATACTGTTCTTCAACAAACAATACCCAAATCAGATTGAAAAATCCATCATCGGTTTTAAAACCGATGCCATTCAACAATTAATCCCCATCAAAGAAGCGGTATATGAATCGCTTACGGGACAAACCGTTATTGATGTACTCAACGATTACCTTTCAACCCGTTATAATGAACAACCACCAATAGTGCTTGCATGCGGCAGTTTAGGAATGTGTCAAGCTTTATACAGCCATTCAAAAGAAAAAAACTACCGTTTGTTTGTATCACTTGATGAAAGAATGGGTTGCGGTATGGGCATGTGCAAAGGTTGCCCGGTGAAAACCAAATCAGGGATCAAAATGGTTTGTAAAGACGGTCCAATATTCGATTCTGATGAAATTGTCTGGGAATGGTGATAAAAGTGGATAATGATAGACTGAATGTCGAAATATTAGGCATTAAGATCAAGAATCCGGTAGTTATTGCATCAGGACCAGCTGGAAATGGGGAAGAATTGTCCAGTGCCATCGACCTTTCAAAAATAGGTCTGTTCACTTCAAAAACTGTAACCTTAGAAAAAACAGACGGGAATCCTCCGCCGAGAATTGTTGATGTTTACGGAGGAATCATAAATTCTATCGGCCTACAAAATCCCGGTTTCAAAGATTTTATGAAAAATCAAATTCCTTTTTTAGAGCAGCTGCCCCTCCAAACCATCATCAGTTTAGCATCAAATTATCTGGAAGAATTTGAAGTGATGGTCAAAGCGCTTAATGATAGAAGCATAGAATGGATAGAATTGAATTTTTCATGCCCCAATGTTGATAAAGGCAAAGAACCCATTGGCACTAATCCCGACAAAATATACGAAACAGTAAAATGCCTGAAAACGCTGACAAAAAAACCCTTGCTAGTAAAATTTGCACCTTCAGAAACAATTTTAGAATTGGTGGATGCATCAATATCGGCAAGAGCAGACGGAGTTGTGCTTTCAAATTGTCCCAAAGGAATGAAAATAGACATTCATACTATGAAACCTATCTTAAAAAGAGAATACGGAGGATTTGCCGGTCCAGCTATTAAACCCATTGCCTTACATCAGGTGTTTCAAGTAAGAAAGGCTTTCAAAAATGCCTTAATCATAGGAACCGGCGGGGTAATCAATCATGAAGATGTTTTAGAATATTTAATGGCTGGTGCTAACCTTGTTGGGATTGGGTTCGGTGTGATGCTGGATCCATTTCTACCTATTCATATTGTTCATGGATTGTCAGGGTATATGAGTGCGAATGATTTAAATTATTCTTCAGTATTTTGTAAAGCTCAAAGTCATCGATAAAATTAAGTAACTCCCGTTTAAACATAAAGTCACTTATCTATGGTACAATTCTCAGGATAAAAAGAATGGAGTTGAAATGATGCCTCGACAAGTGGCTTTACGGTATAGAAAACTACCATATTTTTTAAAAAACGAAAACCACCATTACTGTTTTTAGTAATGGTGGTTTTTTTTTTAGGGAGGGAAAAAAATGATAGCGGGAAAACATCTCATCGATCCAATGGATTTTTCTACTCTAGAAATTGACGAAGTACTATCTCTTTCACAGAAGATTTCTGAAAATCCTGGCGATTATTCAAAGAAATGTTCGGGAAAGATTTTAGGTAGTCTTTTTTTTGAACCCAGTACGAGGACCAGGTTGAGTTTTGAAGCAGCCATGTTAAGGCTGGGTGGTCAAGTAATTGGATTCTCTGAAGCAGGATCTAGTTCAGTATCAAAGGGCGAAACAGTAGCAGATACCATAAGAACCGTTGCCTGTTATGCGGATATCATTGTTATGCGCCATCCAAAAGAAGGGGCTCCTAAGGTTGCATCGATGTATTCTGAGGTACCGATTATCAACGCAGGAGATGGTGGACATCAGCACCCCACACAAACACTAACTGATTTGTTAACCATTACTTCTGTAAAAGGATCGTTGGGTTCATTGAAAATTGGGTACTGTGGTGACTTGAAATTCGGGAGAACAGTTCATTCATTGATAAAAGCCCTTTCCAGATATTCCAACAATGAAATGCATTTGATTTCTCCAAAAGAATTAAAGATTCCGGATTACATCAAAGAGGAAATACTTGACAAAAACGGCGTTCCTTATCAAGAACACGAAAAACTGGAGGAATGCATCAATGAACTGGACATCTTATACATGACCCGTGTACAAAAGGAACGATTCTTCAACGAAGAAGATTATATCCGATTGAAAGACACGTATATTCTCGATAACGAGAAAATGAAAAATGCTTCACCTGATTTAATGGTGTTGCATCCACTCCCCAGAGTCAACGAAATTTCTTATGAAATAGATTCTGATCCGAGAGCTTATTATTTTAAACAAGCAAAAATGGGAATGTACGTCCGAATGGGATTAATAGCACTTTTATTGGGGGTGTGTTGAAATGATGACAATAAACACCATTGAAAACGGGATTGTTATTGATCATATACGTGCTGGCTACGGTGTCGAAATATTTAATTACTTGGGATTGGATAAGGTGGATTACACAGTAGCCCTAATCATGAACGTCAATAGTAAAAAACAGGGCAAAAAGGATATTATAAAAATCGAAAATGAAATCAATTTTGATCTCAGTGAATTAGGTCTAATTGATCCTGATGTCACCATTAATATTATTCAAAATCATAAGATTTCCAAAAAACTCAAACTAAGCCTGCCAAAAGTAGTAGAAAATGTCATCAAATGTAAAAACCCCAGATGCATCACTTCTGTTGAAAGAAATTTGGCCCATGTTTTTTACCTGGTTGATGAGAAGAAAGGTATTTATCGTTGTAAATACTGCGATGAAAAATATGCGTTGGGAAACAAATCATGAACAGTGAACCGTTGCTGATAAAAAATGTTACCATCTGTGATAAAAACCGGCATGAACCCTCAGACGTCTGGATTAACCAGGGGATTATTGAATTAGTCGAAAAGCACATTGAGAAACCCGGAAAAGTGATTGATGGCGAATCTTTAACTTTGATGCCAGCTTTTGTGGATATGCACGCCCATTTTCGTGATCCCGGCTATACCTACAAAGAAGACATCACGACAGGATCTAAAGCGGCCATTAAAGGGGGATACACTACCGTCAACCTGATGGCCAACACCAATCCCATCTGCAACGATGACCAGCTGGTGGAACAAAACTTCAATAAAGCCAAAGCGCTCGGTTTGGTCGATGTCTTTCAAACC
>CAYYNI010000038.1:0-14716 GCA_964472765.1 uncultured Thermotogaceae bacterium
TGGGGGTCTTTATCGCTGCTATCCCGGCATTATTACTCGGGTTTGTACATGGTGGCGTAGCTGGATTGATCAAAATTCTGGTCGTGTTAATTATTTCAAATCAGTTGGAATCATGGTTATTGAATCCGAAAATACAAGGAACCAGGATGCAAATTAACTGGTTTGCTATTTTGCTGTCTATTCTAATTGCAGGCAGTATTTTGGGTTTAGCCGGTGTTTTATTGGGGATTCCGTTGTTGTTGTTTTTCAAACGTTTTTGGGAAGAGTATGTTCAGGATACTCTTAAAAAATTATAATAATCAGAAAAGAGTGAGTGAAAATGAAAATAGCAGTTGCAGGCGGAGTAACGGGGGGGCATATATACCCGGCAGTAGCGGTGTTGGATTATTTTAAAAAAAAGGGTGACACGTTGGATGTGTTGTATTTTGCGACACCCCATGGACTTGAAAATCAAGAGATTATGAGACTTTTTCCTGAAGCGAGGATTGTTAAATTGAGAATAGCAGGTTTAAGAAGGCCGGTCTATAATCTTTCGAATTTCTCAGTTGTGTTCAACACTTTTAGAGCTTATCATGACTGTGTTAGAGAATTAAAGACCTTTAAACCGGATTTTAGTTTTATAACTGGAGGCTATATTTCTGTGCCTTTAGGACTGGCGAGTAAACAATTAAACATTCCAAATTTTATCCATGAGCAAAATGCTATCGCCGGGTTGGCCAACAAAATTATAGGGCCCAAGGCTGAAAAGATTTTTATCAGTTTTGCCGAAAGCGCCAGAGACTTTAAGCTGAAATTTGCCCATAAGATTAAACATACCGGAAACCCAGTGAGAAAAACAGAAAAAAAAGATCGGCAAATCTTTATCAATTACGGAATCAATCCGAATCATAAAATCATGATCGTAGCAGGTGGTAGTAAAGGTTCTGATTTTATTAACGAAGTAATGATCCAAGTTTACTCTCAAATGGTTGATAACCCTCAGTATAAAATCGAATTCCTTCATTCCTGTGGGGATGAAGCGGTGATAAAAAAACTGGAAGAGTTTCCTTTTGTAACAGCTGTTCCATTCATCATCGATATGCACCGATACCTTGCAGCATGTGATGCATCCATCATAAGAGGTGGAGCAACAACAGTTGCTGAGGTCATTGCCTATGGTGTGCCTTCTTTAATCATTCCTTGGTCCGGCGCTGCTGAAAACCATCAATTAATCAACGCCATTTCTCTTGAGAAAAATGGCGCCGGTTATTATTTGGAGGAGAAAGAAGCTGATTCAAAAGGAATATTAAAAATCATCAATTTGCTGACGGATAAAAAAATCTCTCAATCCATTCGAAACAACTTGAAAATCCTTAAACCTGATTATGATCCTTCAGAGCGAATTTACAATGAAATTCATGAGTCTTTAAGCAATCACTCTAAAACGTAGACGTTGTAAACCATTTTTTTGTCGAGTTTTTCCAAATAATCTTTAACATCGTTTAATAGGCTTTGTCGAATGATGTAGTATTGAAAAGGATTACTGCTGATTAAATTTGTTTCTTTAAATTTATCAAAGGTGTAGAAAGTCAGTAATTCAGGTAAATGCTGTTCCAGTTTAACCAATTCGGTTTCTTCAATCGCTTTTACGATTAAATTACCATTGTAGTGTTCATCAATGTCAAAATCGTCTATCTCAACAGTTTTATAACTTTCCGTTTCAACGAATTTGAGCCATTTTAAATAATCTTGAGCCGGTAAATATCCCGGAAAGCCTCCCAGAAATTCCAGTTCTCTGTTAAAAAAGAATGTGGCCGGTACGCCCCTAACCCCGAATAGAGAAAAGAGATCCTGATAGGTGTATTCCTTTCCGGATTCGTCAAATTTCGCACCTTCAACATCAAAATGAGCGATTAAATCATTGTCAGCTCTGATTTCTATCAATATATAATTATTAATCAGAAAATTCATCACATCTTCTGAAGCAATAACTTCTTCCTTTAATTGAGTGCAATAGGGGCAGCTGCTACTGGTAAAGATCAATAATACGTTTTTATTCAGTATTCTTGCGACTTCAAAACCGGTATCAAAATCGTTGTAGAATACAAATTCCTCAAAAGTAATTGCAAATCCAGTTAATAAGAATGCCATAAGTAAAATCGATAAAGTTAATAACTTTTTCATTGAAAGACCTCCATGAGTTATAATAATCTAATTAGCTCCTCAATTTAGACGAATAAATCATCTGTTTATTTCAGAAATATGGTAAAATGTCATGAATTTTTCTTAGGAGGGGGTTGTATTGAACGAATTGATCTGGTTTCTTTTTATGATCGGTGATTTATCCATTGCCTTATTGATATTCAGAATATTTGGCAAAAAAGGACTGCTGATGCTGATAGCCGCCAACATTATCATCTGTAATATACAAGTTTTGAAAACTGTAGAATTATTTGGTATTACGGCAACTTTGGGGAATATACTCTACGGAAGTATTTTCTTCGCAACGGATGTCATCAGTGAACTATACGGTAAAAAAGAGGCCAAAAGAGCGGTACTAATAGGGTTTGCCAGTCTTCTCATTATGACTTTGTATATGCAAGTTTCATTACTTTTCCAACCGGCACCTGATGATTTCGCCTCTGAACATTTACAGGCCCTATTTGGATTTATGCCTCGAATTGCATTAGGAAGTCTGACAGCGTACTTGCTTTCACAACTTCATGATGTTTGGGCTTTTGAGTTCTGGAAACAAAAAACAAAGGGTAAATACCTTTGGTTGAGGAACAATTTTTCAACCCTTGTTAGTCAGATGATCGATTCTGTCGTGTTTTGTGTAATTGCATTTTTGGGTTTATTTCCCATGAATATTTGGTTTGAAATTTTAATAACAACTTATTTGTTTAAATTGATTGTTGCGCTATTTGATACCCCGTTTATCTATTTTGCCAAAAAGATAGGTGAAAGTAAAAAGGCTCCGCTTTTATAGCGGAGCCTTTATGTGAAATCATAAATAAAGATGACATCTTATTTTCTGTTGTATCTTGCCTCTGAGGTGTAGTTTGTGATGGTTCCGAGGTGATCGATGTAACCTCTGAGAACGTCTGCTGCAACAAAACCGCTGTCATAGCCTTTATCTCCGTTTTTGGCTAATGCTTCATAACCGTCTCCACCCATTGCCAGATAGTTGTTTGTCGCTAACCGATAAACTTTTTCCATTTCAATTGCTTTTCCGTTGACTGTTACGTCCTTGACTTGACCATTCTCATAAGTAAATGTGAGTCCTGAAAGTTGGGGATAAGCGCCGGCACCTGCCGGAATGGTAACCATGAAGTCAATGAGTTGCATGATTTCGCTGCCCTTTAATTCCATGACGTATACTGTGTTACCAAAGGGAAGGACGGTTAGAATGTCTCGGTATGAAATGTCTCCAGGCTGTATGGAAGCTCTGACGCCACCGCCATTTTGAAGGGCGATGTCGGCATCTGTTTTCCATTTGATAGAATCTGAGATTAAATTGGCAAGATTTGTTGGTTTCGATCTAACATCATTTCTTTCACCATTTAATAGAATTTCTGTTTTACCAATAACCTCATTGAGTTTAGCATCTCCTAATCCTAAGAAGTAGTTCATTGCGGCAAGCACCTTAGGTTCTTGTTCTACTCCTTCTAAAGGAATGAGTTCCCATTCAAAATCAACAACATCTCCATCGACAATCGTTAAATCCAATCTTCCGACGTATTTGTTCCAATCAACTGCTGAAACGATGATACTATCGTTAATGACCGGCGGTTTTTTGAAGAAAGTATGTGTGTGACCATCGACAATGACATCAATTTCCGAAAAAGCTGCAGCTAATTCATTTGAAGTCGTTTTAGGATCATCTAATCCCGGTTGATAACCCAAATGGGCCAAAGCGACAATAATGTCGGCATTGCTTTTCAATTCGGGCATCAGTTTAGCCGTAACGTCGATGGCATTAGCGAATTTCCAGTTGTCCAGATAAATGGGTTCCAAAATAGCTGTTTCTTCAGTTGTAAGGCCTAATACGGCCACTGAAAGATCTTCGAATTCATAAATGACATAAGGTGTGACCGGGTGCTCGTTGTTTTCATCTACGATGTTGGCACTCAGTACAGGCATTTCAAGGAGATCCATTTGTTTTAACAGAACTTCTCTGTTTTTATCAAATTCGTGGTTACCCAAAGTAACTGCGTCAAATCCAACCATGTTCATTCCAATGATATCCGGAACGGCATCCAGTTGATCGGACTCCGGAACTCCAGTGTTATAGTCTCCTGCATGTAGAACGAGAACATAACCCCCACAGGCTTCCACTTCCGCTTTGACAGCATCAACAACAGTTGATACTCCCGCAAAACCTCCGATCTCTCCATTCTGCCAGGCATGTCCATGTGTGTCATTCACATGTAAAATCGTCAAATGTGATGTAACAGCAAATAACGAAATGCTCATCAATACAACCAAAGTGAATACAAACAGTTTTTTCATAATGAATCCTCCTTTTTTTGTTTTTTGCACTGTTAATTATACCATGAGAAATAAAACTTAAAAAATCATATTATTGAGTTTACAGATTTCCATAGCTTAAGCAAACTTTTTTGAAGACAATCATCTAGGGGTTCTTTAAAGGGGGATTTTCGTGTTATAATCGAGTGGTTTGATATGCGCTTCTTAATATAATTTTAATTTATTCAGCAAACAAGCAACTGATGTTGAACAATTATCTAAACAATCAGGAAAACGGTGATCAGATGACAGCGGTGTATTTCATTAAAGGTCCGCAAAGGGCTGATAAAACATCATCAGTTATTGATTTTATGTATGACAAACAAATGCGTTTCGGGGCTTTCAGCTATCTTTTTCTTGGTTCTTCCGGGGGATTTTTGCAAAGATTTCGTGAACGCTATTTAAACAATGCTGATGCGATCATTAATAGTAATTTCAAAGTCATCAATCAATATGTAGTTGAAGAGCTGAAGAGACATTTACCTGAGAAAGTACATGTGGATCGTGAAATGCTATCCGCACTTGTTTTGGATGTGTTGGCTGACAATAGTGAATTAAAGGATTTGCTTAATTCAGGAGTAGGCATTGTGGAAATGTTTTTAAATTTTTTTAGCGTGGTTAATGAACAGGATCCGGATCAGGTTTTTGCTGATACAGATGGTACAGAGGACCAACTGATTCAATTATTTGCCGGTTTATATGCCAAGTTCAGGCGTTTTCTTGAGCAGAACAACATGTTTGCTACTGATGATGCGTATCGTCTTATAGCCGGAATCATTGATAAGGGTGACTATCAAATGGATAACAATAAGCAGTTTCTCTTTATCGATGGTTTTAATGATTTTCCTAAACCCATCAGGGACTTTTTATTGGTTTTTATTCCGTTGTTCCAGGAGGTTTATATCACAATTCCCACGACTTTAGACCATATAGTGGATGAAGTGTCATTTGCGGCATTTGAAAATTCTATGCAGCAAGGATTGAACCGTGAGAACTGCCAAATTCAACAGATTCGGGTTGATAATCATGACCCTTCTATTGTTGATCAGATGTGTGATGTTTTTTCCGAGGGGAAAAAAGCTTTGCCCTTTTGTAAGCCCATGAGTCTTTCCGACGAACGACCGATGCGATTTATCAAAACAGCTAATCCCCCGGAACAATATCGTTATGTTGGGACACTTGTAAAAGATTTGGTGTTAAAAGAGAAGATCCCGTTGGATGAGATTGGCATTATCGCAAGAAATATCGATAAAAGCGGTTTAGCCTGTTCTCGGATCTTCGACAATATGGGCATTCCATATCGTTTTGAAAGGGATTGTTCGATTTTGGAAAGCATTACGATCAATCGTTTGATTCTTCCGTTTAGGGTTTTTCAATCAGGTTTTGATTCTGAGATGATATTAAATTATTTAGAATCGGGTTTTGTAGATTTGGATAATTTGTCATTTGCAACCCTTTTGGATCTTTTCGACAAAGCAGGTCTTTCTTATGGGAAGTATTATCAACAAGGCTATTCTGATCGCTTTATGTCATTAAAAAAGAGAAAAGAAAACTGGTATGAAAGGCTTAATCGCTATGAAAGATTTATCAAAGAAAGGCTCGAAGCCCATAAGTCAACAATCGAAGAAGAGATTGACGTAATGGTTCAGGATGAACAAACACTTGAAAATATCACAAAAGTGAAAAGTTTGCTGGGTGATGTTTTTACCACATTGGGATTGTTGTTTGAATCAATGAGAAAACGTAGTTTCCGTGAATACTATGATTATTTTCAATATTTGTATCAAAAATTGCATCAGAGGGGGATCATTACCACAGATCATTTTGAACAGCAGGCTGTATTGATCTTCTTTGAACAATTATTACCGGCTTTGAAGCATTTTTTTGTTGTTGTGCATCATTCCAATGATCCGATGATCAGACCGATCGATTTTTGGAAATACTTGAATATTTACCTTGAAAATAGTCGTTTTCATAGTTCTGAATTTATTGAGAATAAATGTCTCATTATGGACTTGGAATCCTCCAGATATAGACAAACTGCTGTGAGAATCTATATCGATTTTTTGGAAGGCCATTATCCCAAAGTAGTTTTCAATAAGGTTTACGATTTACTGTTTGTAAATGGCATGCCTTTTATCGATACTTATCTTTTAAGGGAAGAAAGGGATTTTCTGCTTTCTTTGAGAAAAACAACGCAAAAGGCATTTTTTGTTCATCCTGCAGCGGACATTAACGGAACTCCTTATCACCCGTCCTTTTATATTCAACGCCTGTGTTCTTATTTTCAATATACCGATAAGACATTCAATGGTGTTGTTGTGAAGGATATGTCTCAGGTTGATAACCTCAATGATTATGCCATCAAGGATTATTTAATCTCAAAACTCGACAAAATTACAGTTGAGGATAAAGGATTTATCCAACTGTGTTCTCAGTTTGGGTACGATTGGAACCGGATCAAAAAAAAGGTGGTTTTACTACATAAAAACAACGAGACGGCATTCAGGGTGGAGAATAAAGAGGCGGTTTCCCAAATGTTTGGTGATACTTTGAGTCCTTCGAAATACGGGGTTTTGAAAAAATGTTTCAACGATTTTTTTTTCAGATACATCCTGCACGTTAAAACCATTTCGGATGTCAAAGAAGGATTTGACTATTTTGTAGAAGGCCAGATTCTCCATTCTATTTTGCATGGTGTTTTCCAAGGCTTAAGCAAAAGGGATCAATTATTGGAAAACCTTTCTGAAATCAAGTTTCACGCTTTTTTCAAAGACACTGTTCTCAGGATTATTCAAAACGAAATCAAGGCGAAAATGTTTCATCCTGAACAGATTCTTTATGAAGCAGAGGTTTCCTATTTTAGTAAGTTAATTAAGGACTTTTTGGAAAAATACAGAAATTCCAAATTTTGTTTCTCAAATCCAGATCCTGAATCGTATGGTTCATCCGTTTTTATACCTAAGCAATTCGAGATCGAAATCACCCGCAAGGATGCTATACGGTTTATTGAAGATCGTCAGATTTACTTTGTGGGAAAGATCGATCGCATCGATATGAATGAAGCCGGTGATTTGTTTATCTATGATTACAAACGCTCTGACAGTAGTGCTAAAAGAGAGGCTTCACATCAACTGATGATGTACGCATATGCTGCCAGTAAACTGTTTAATTTGCCTTTAGGAATGGCTTTTTTGCCTGTTATTTCAAAAAAAGAAAAAATGCCGGGTCTTTTTCTGAAATATAATCCTGAAGATGATTTATATCTCATTGTAGGGGCACGCAAGGATAAAGAATTGACCTTTCAAGACTTGATTGATGAGATCGATACCCACCTTTCTCAAGTTTTTAAAGGGCAATTTTTAAATCAGGAAGCAGTCAACTGTTATCAATGTCCCCAAAAGGAAACGGGAGTTTGTGATATCAGAAAGAAGGAAGATAATCCATGAAGAATCAATTGAATAATGAGCAAATAAAGATTATCAATAGCCATGGGGACATTTTTGTCAAAGCGGGTGCTGGAACGGGAAAAACTAGAACCATTACTGAGTTGTATATCGATATGTTGATAAATAGGGAATACGATGTGAGAAATATTCTTGCGATTACATTCACTGAAAAGGCAGCAAATGAGATGAAGGAAAGAATTAAGCAGACCATAAGGACTATTACACAAGAAGCCGGTGAACATCAAAAATCGCATTTGTTGACATTACAAAAGAGAATGAATTACGCTTGGATTTCCACACTCCATTCTTTTTGTTCCAGAATATTGCGGGAATTTCCGCTGCAGTCAGGAGTCGATCCATTGTTTGAAATAATTGATGAGGTTGAAAAAAAGAGCCTGATAAAGTACACGGTTCGCAATTACTTCAATCAATCGGATGGTTCTAAAAGATTCAACAGCATCAAAGATTTAGCTTATCTATATCGATATGACAATCTTTTAACACTCTTTGAAGAAGCCTTAGAAAAAAAACAGTATGAGTTATCCAGATTACAAGTATCATCTTTTCAGACCAGAACCGATGATATCGAAATAGGCCAAATGATTCAAAGTTTATTGCCTGACTTTCAGAAAGTATTTAACGAAATGGTTAGTGACTATCGTCAGCACACAAAAAAAGAAAATAAATTGGATTATGACGGTCTTTTATTTGAAACGATCAATTTGCTAAAACAGGAAAATGGTGTTCGAGAAAAGCTTCAGAGTCGTTTTAGGTGCATCATTGTAGATGAATTTCAAGATACCAATCAACAACAAAAAGAAATTGTCGGTCTGTTAGCCCATGATGACAATAAAGTAGTTTTTGTTGGGGATCCTAAACAGTCTATTTATTACTTTAATGGTGCAGATGTCAGTGTGTTTAATCAAACTGAAAAGGAATTTAAAAATCAAGAGATTTTTGCCCTGTTTAGGAATTACCGTTCAAACAGTGAATTGATAGACTTCTTCAATTTCGCTTTTCCCCGAATATTTGTTAATAAACAAGGGATCTCTTACACAGTGGCTTATGAGGGTTTATCCGCAGAAGCTTCTAGGTTTTCCAAACAGCCTGTGAAATTACTTCCAATTGCACAGTCCTTTGAGGAGGAATGCGAGAACATATGCCGATACATACAATTGCGGGCGTCTAAAGATACTCCGTATCGTGACTTTGCGATACTCATGAGGCGAATGACAAAAGTTGAAACCCTTGAAAATGCTTTAAAAAGGAGCAAAATTCCCTATTATGTCAACGGAAGTCGAGGATTTTTCAGTAAACCAGAAATTATGACCCTTGTTTCTATGGTTAAGGCGATTTATGATCCCACCAATGAAGAAAATCTCCTTCTGTTGCTGAGAAGCTATCTTAGTCCATATTCGGATTCTGATTTGGTTGATTTGAGACTACTGGATAAAGGGTCTTTGTTAAAGGCATGGGAACTGTATTCAGATCGTCAAGCCGTATCCACAAATTTTTATCAGCAATTCCTTGAATTAAAAAAACGATCAAATTTGATTAGTCCATCCAAATTAGTCAGAGAGATTGTTGATTTGTTTGACTATGAATTTGTGATTTCTCAACTGACAAATCCTACACGAAGGTTGTTGAATTTAAAGAAATTTTTAGAGTTGACACAGTTATTTGAAGGTGAGATATCCATCAGACGATTTTTAAATCGTTTAGAAGGAATGGCACAAAGTAATGAGGGGGAAGCGTCCATTGACAGCGAAAAAAATAATGTGGTCAAAATAATGACCATACACAAATCCAAAGGACTTGAGTTTCCCATTGTCATTGTTCCCGAACTGGGCTATTTAAATCATTCGGGTCAATCCAAACCAAAACTCCTGGTGGATTATGAAACCGGTCAAATCTCGCTAAAGGATCCTGTTGATGATGAGCAATCAGGTTCTGACTATACACGAATGCTTTTAAAGGAAAAAGCCAAAGAGTATGAAGAGGAAAAACGAGTCTTATATGTAGCTTTCACCCGGGCACAAAATGAGCTGGTTTTAAGCTACTCTCCCCCCAAAAATAATAAGAAAAATGCGCCTTTTAGAAACGCCTTGATCAATTTCGACATTTTGAAGGAAAACGGAAAAGAAGAAGCTTGGACTTGCGATTCTGAGTCAGAAGTTATATGTTACTTGGAAACGGTCAAACACAGCATGCTTTATGCAGATAAAAATCAATCTGAATTAAGTTTGTCAAACAATGAGTTAGTTGAATCAAACATCCATTTTGAGTTTAATATTCCCTCTACAGTTTATCCTTTAATTGAACTAGAATGGAAAAAGTATGTCAGTCCAACTTTACTCACACAGGCGAGCCGTGAATCCAAACAAACATATGAACAGATTGGAATAGATGAGGATATGAACGAGAAAAAAAATGAGAATAGAATGACACTTGGCTCGATGGTTCATAGGGTTTTGGAAGATTTAGGAGATGTTCCCTTAAGAAGTATTAATCTTGAAAGAATTAAAGCAAAATTGTCTGATGAACCCACATTAAAAGAGCATATACCTGAAATCAAGCGCATCATTCAACGCATGCAATCACTCAAATCCCCATTGATTGATGAAATCGAGCAATCCGAACGCATTTATAGCGAACTTCCACTAAGGAAAAAATTCGGTCAGTACGTTTTAACCGGTACGGTGGATAAACTCTTTTTTATCAACAATGAGTGGAAGATCGTTGATTTCAAATATTCAATCGGTTCACAAAAGGATGATAAAGACTATCTCTTTCAGATAAGATTTTACTTGTATTGTCTTCAAACACTTGTGGATCCCAGTCCCTGTCAAGGGTATATTTATTATATCAAGAGTAATAAAGTTACGAATGTTTATCAGGTGCCGGATATACAGCAGCAAATTCTCGAAAAAATAAAGGCTTTTGAAAAGAAAAACAGACTCTAAAACGAATATAGGGGACCTAGGTCCCCTATATATTTTATTCCTTATCGTCGAAGATATTATGCTTTCGATGTTTGTTCGGAAAAAGCCCCTCCAATATCATTGTAATACCGATTAAGATCAGGATTCCAGGCCAAAAAACGTGAAAATGAAAACACAGTGCCAAACCGATTAACCATGAAGATGCTGTAAGCGCATGTTGCCAGCCTTCTTTAAGGATGCTTCCTGGCAGAATGGCAATCCCGATTACAGCTAAAATCCATGGGAAAAAAGCCACTTCTTTTACAAGAATGATCACAGCCAATCCTATCAGCAATAATCCGAGTGTCAGAGATCCGGCCGTTTGTTTTCTGGTCATACCCTACACATCCCGTTATTCTAAAATAACTGCGGTTCCGGAACAGCTTACCATCAGCATGCTTCCGCTTGAGCCTAAGACCTCATAATCAATGTCAACGCCAACAACCGCATTTGCTCCTAATTCAAGTGCTCTCGAATGCATTTCCCTCAATGCATTTTCTCTGGCTGTGATTAATTCGTTTTCATAGCTGGCGGATCTTCCGCCTACGAAATCTCTTATTCCGGCCATAAAATCCTTTACAAAATTAACACCGGTGATGACTTCACCGCAGATGATTCCTTTGTATTCCACTATTCTTTTGCCTTCTACTGATGGGGTTGTTGTAATGATCATCATTTATACTCCTTATATTTTATTTTTGTAAAGCGGAAATTGCGCACACATGGCTTGAACTTTTTTCACAAGTTCATCTCTAACCTGTGTTTCGATTTCTCCTTCCTCGTTCATTGATTTAATGGCTGTTACAATGATATCGGCAATCATGGGCATTTCTTCAAGGCCCATGCCACGAGTGGTGATGGCAGGGGTCCCGATGCGAATCCCACTGGTAACAAATGGGGAGAGTTTTTCATCCGGAATTGTGTTTTTATTGACGGTAATATTGACTTCTTCAAGTCCGTTTTCAACGGCTTTACCCGTCACATTCATTGGTGTCAAATCCACTAAAAAGACATGGGTATCCGTCCCGCCGGACACAATTCTCAATCCTCTCTTTTCGAGCTCGGATGATAGTTTTGAGGCATTTTCTTTTACTCGTTTTTGGTAGTCTTTAAATGAGGGTTGGAGGGCTTCCAAGAAACTCACCGCTTTGGCGGCAATAACATGCATCAAAGGTCCACCCTGAATACCCGGGAAGATGGTTTTATTGATAGCTTTATAGAGCTCTTTGTCGTTGGTTAATATCAATCCGCCTCTTGGGCCTCTAAGTGTTTTATGCGTGGTACTTGTGACGACGTGAGCATAATCTAGCGGATTTGGGTATAATCCGGCAGCAACTAATCCGGCAAAATGTGCCATATCTACGACGAGATAAGCATTGACCTGATCGGCTATTTCCCTGAAGCGCTTAAAGTCAATAATTCTGGAATATGCGCTGCCACCTGCAACAATGATCTTAGGTTTGTGTTCCAATGCAAGCCTTTCCACTTCATCGTAGTCAATTTGCTCGGTATCCAATTTGACGCCGTATTGAACAGAACGATATATTTTACCGGAAAAATTGACTGTTGCGCCATGTGTCAAGTGCCCACCGTGACTTAAGGACATTCCCATAATGGTATCTCCGGGTTCAGCGATTGCAAAGTAAACGCCCATGTTGGCCTGAGAGCCTGAATGAGGTTGGACGTTTGCGAATTTACAATTAAATAGCTCTTTCGCCCTGTCTCTGGCCAACTGTTCTGCCTGATCGACAAAAACGCATCCGCCGTAATATCTTTTTTTGGGATATCCTTCTGCATACTTATTGGTCAATACACTTCCCATCGCCTCCATTACGGGAACTGAAGCAAAATTTTCGGAAGCGATTAGTTCCAAACCGGTTTCTTGTCTATTTAATTCTTTTTGAAAGATTTCGTACATTTGAGAATCATATTTGCTAAGTGCTTCCCACATAAAACCATCCCCTTTTTTGATTTTTATGATATGGTGATTAAAGTTTCACCGGTCTCAACGTTGTCTCCCTTTTTACAGTGGACTTCATCAATGACTCCGGAAACGTCACTGACAATATCGTTTTCCATCTTCATGGCTTCCAATACCAATAATTTATCGCCAGGCTTTACAGAGTCTCCTTTTTTAACTTTAACGTCTATGACCAAACCGGACATGGGAGCGTCAATGGATGAATGGTTACTTTGATCAGTTGCCGTTTCCTTTTTTGGTTCACTTTGAATCGGCTTGCTAACCGGATTCTGTTGAAGTGGTTGGGTGGTTTGAAGTATTTGAGGATGGTTCTGAACGGTTTGTACCTGTTGAATCTGATGTTGAGAACCCACCTCTTCAACCTCCACTTCATATGCTTTGCCATTTACATTTATATTGTATTTTTTTACCATACTCTTTTAACTCCTTTTCTTAGCGGTCTCCATATTTTTACTCTTTGATTTTTCCATCCCGAATTTTGAAGGAATGGCCTTTCCCTAACACCGATTATTTTCACTTCTTCTGAGGTATAAGCTGCAACAGCTGCAGCGATTACAGCCAATAACTCTGTATCAGATTCTTCAGACACATTTTTTGATATGGGTATAGTCAATTTTGTCTGATGATTGGGTGAATCTGCAGATACGATCTGTTTCTTTTTTTTATCTCCAAAAACCATAGCCAATAATTTGAATAGGAAAAATAAAACTACAAATGTAAAAAAAACAACACTGATACCCACTAAAGAGATAGTGCCAACATTCATCGAATCAATCCTTTTATGCTCATTGATTTAAAGAGGTATATTTCCATGTTTTTTTTCTGGAACAGCCTCTGCTTTAGTTTCAGTCATTTTTATCGCCCGGTATAATTGATCTCTTGCTTCCTCAGGAGAAATGACCGCATCTACATATCCTCTTGAAGCTGCCTGATAGGGGTTAGCAAACCGATCCTTGTATTCCTCGATCTTTTCCGTTCTTGTTGCTTCCGGATTCTGAGAGCTTTCAATTTCTTTTCTGAATATTACATTTGCAGCTCCTTCAGGGCCCATGACGGCAATTTGCGCACTTGGCAAGGCAAATACCAAATCCGCTCCCAGATGTTGACTACCCATGGCAATATACGCTCCTCCGTAGGCCTTTCTGAGAATGAGGGTGATTTTAGGAACGGTTGATTCACTGTAAGCATAGAGTAATTTTGCACCATGTCGGATAATACCATTAAATTCCTGATTGGTTCCTGGAAGAAACCCAGGTGTGTCCACAAAGGTTACTATTGGAATGTTAAAGGCATCAAGGAAACGGATGAAGCGAGCGCCTTTATCCGATGCGTTGATATCCAGGCTTCCTGCCCATACTTTTGGTTGATTGGCTACAACGCCAACCGTATAGCCCCCAATTCTGGCGAATCCGGTTACAATGTTCGGTGCATATAAAGCGTGGATTTCGAAAAAGTGTTCTTCGTCAACTAGACTTTTTACAACATCTCTGACATCATAACCTTTTTTCATGTCCCCAGGGATAATTTGGGCAATGTCTTGCGAATTAGAAAATGTATATGGGGAATCTGTGTTTTTGTTATCCGGTTGTTCCAAATTGTTGGAAGGTAAATAATCAATTAATTCACGGCAAAGTTGTAATGCTTGTTCATCGGACTCTGCTAAAAAATGAGCATTACCGCTTTTAGTATTATGAACAGTAGCTCCCCCCAAATCTTCCTGAGAGACTTCTTCACCGGTTACAGCTTTTATCACTTGCGGTCCGGTGATGAACATCTTGGCATTCTGATCCACCATG
>CAYYNI010000039.1:0-3731 GCA_964472765.1 uncultured Thermotogaceae bacterium
CTCCTGAGTGGATCTGATCTTTGTTCTGATCCATTCCGGTTTTCTCTTAACCATTTACAATTCCTCCAGCCCTTTTAAAAAATCTTCTTTATTCTCAACAAACCATTCCATTTCGAATTCCTCCGCCAGATATCGAATCGTCAAATCGACTTGCCTCTCATAATCCTGCTTCTGCCCCAACAGCCTTTCAAGGGATGTCACCCCTTTATCCACCAGTCCGCATGGCGTGATCAGCTTAAAATGATCCAGATCGGTATTGACATTATAGGCAAACCCGTGCATACTCACCCATCGACTGATTCGGCACCCGATGGCAGTAATCTTGTTGTTGCCAATCCAAACACCAGGAAATTTTGGATCACTCACTGCTTCAATCGCATACTCTTCCTTTAGCATCTTGATCATCGTTGCTTCCAGATGACTGACATATTGCCTCACTTTTCGACCCAAAACCCGAAGGTTGAAGATGGGATATCCCACAATCTGCCCGGGTCCATGATAAGTGGCATCCCCGCCCCGTGTGCTTCTATAGACTTGAATACCCTTTTTATTCAGCAACGCCTCATCTACCAGTATATTTGAAGTTTTTCCCGAAATGCCCAAGGTAATCACACTGGGATGTTCCAAGAGAAGCAGGGTGTTGCAGAGTTTTTCCTCACGGACCAAATCATGTACTTTCAGTTGCAAATCATAAGCCGCCATGTAATCCATCATTCCTATTTTAACCGCTGCCATCCTAAGCCCACTCAATGAAAAAACCCCTTCTAAACAAAAATGCTTAAAATTATATCATAAAGACCGGTTGCCTATCTTGAACCGTTCGCTTTCATCAAATTAAAAGCAAATTTTCTTCTGTATTTGAATATGCCGGTGAACATCTTACCGAAAAGTGTTAATAGAATGATCAGAACGGCAATGGCAGAAAGCGTTTCCATTCCTCCGGTATCCACCCTCAAATTAAACAGCAAAACGCCGATCGTCTCATTTCCGGAGGAATAAAGCAACGAAGAAATCGGTATTTCCTTAATAATAAACAAAAAGGCCAAAATCCAACCCGAACTGATACCGGGTTTTAGCTGAGGAACCGTCGCCAACCAAAACGCCCCGTGCCTGCTGGCACCATCCATCATTGCCATCTCCTCATAAACAAAGGGAATATTACGGATCAAACCGGACAAATTCTTGTAGGCAAAAGGAAGCCCTGCCATCATATAGGAAACGATTAAAATCCATGGGGTATTGTACAATTTAAAAGGCGGATTCATCCAGGCAAAAATGGCAGCAACGGCAATAATAATCTCCGGTATTGCCATTGGAATACTGGTTAAAAAGGATGTAAAATGACGAATCTTGGAGGTGGTTCTGTTCAGAACAAAAACACTGGACAGTGCAATCAACGTTGCGAAAGTTGAAGCGATCACACCAAACACAATGCTGTTTCGAATGGCCCTGTAAAAAATCGCCTCGTGGAAAAACAAATCGTAATAATTCCCAAGGGTGAAGTTATCCTTCACCCATCCCAAACTCCAATTTTTTGTAAACGAGTTCAAAACCGTTGTCATCAACGGCAGCAGCAACGTGATGGCAAAAAAGGCCATCAAAGCGATAAACAACGGCCATTTCCATTTCGTTAATCTCACATTTGTCTGGGAAGATGCATCCAAGTTCGAGGATTTCTCGGAGTCTTTGGACAATTTCAGCTGAATCACAAACAAAACGGCAGTCACCACCATCATGATTACCGAAATAGCCAAAGCGACCTGGATTTTTAATGTGCTCATGGACTTGTAAATATACGTACTCAAAATATATTCTTTGGACGGAATGGCCAATAAGGCGGCAACGCCAAAACAGGCAATGGTTTTCGCAAAAATAAAGATCCCGATGGCAAACAAGGAAGGTTTGATCAGGGGAAAGATCATGTATCGAAAAGCCTGCATATGTGTGCATCCATCTAATCTCGCCGCTTCCTCAACCGACACATCAATCTTGTTGAGCGCATTAAAAACAGCCAAAAAAGCCATGGGGTACAAGTGAAAAACCATGACCCAAATCACACCGTTAAGCGAGTAAATGTCAAAGGGAAGAAAACTCAACAATCCCCTGCCACCTAATAACTGAATCCAGGCCATGGCCATAATATACGAAGGAATCATAAAAGTGGTCAAAATCAAATATCGAATCACTTTTTTAAAAAAGATATCCGTCCTCGCAAGGATAAACGCCAAAAGAGATCCAAAAATCAACGACAATAAAGTCACTGCGATCCCCAAATAGCCGGTATTGACTAATGCCTTAAAAAACCCCTTGTCAGAAAACGCCTGAAGGTAATACTGAATCGTTGGCTGAAAAGAATTAACATTCACGCCGAAGCTGTTTATCAATAGCATAATCAGCGGAAAAAAGACGATTAACAACAAAAGGATTAAATTGGAATAAGCTAAAATGACCGACTTTTGATAATTGCGTTTTCCTTTCACAGATTTCTATCCTTTATCTCAATAAACTCCTTTACATAAACCACTCAGAATATTCTTCCAATATCTCGTCCTGATTGATCCAAAGCGCCTGCCAATCGACAGACAACTTATTCATATTCTCAAACAACACAAAATCCAGATCATTTCGAACCGTTTCAAAGCCAAACTGAGCAGACAATCTTTGGCATTCCTCCGACAAGGCAAAATCCATAAACCTCTTCGCCGTATCCAACTGTCTTTCGCTCCTGGACTTCTTCACAAGCGCAATAGGCCTTTGAATAACAAATGCACCTTCACTTGGCCAGCAGATGGACAACGATGATGTCAACCCCTTCGACCGGTCGCTTTTAATCAAACGATAAGCACCATCACTTGGCGCAATACAAACAGACTTCTCCCCCGATTGTACCACTGAAATCGCATCCATATTCATTTTTGTAACAAAAACGCCATTTTCTCCCATCATTTGGAGAATACCTGCACCCCCATCTACTTTTAACAAAGCGGCAAAAAGGGCAAACGCCATCGCTGACTGGGAAGCATCCGCCATGGCGAGCTGATCCCGAAAATCCTCTCTATTCAAATCCGCCCATGAAACGGGGAATTCCTCTTTAGAAAGTTTTGTGTTATTCACAATCAATGTTCCATAGCGAACCCCTGTCGCCGTGAAATAGCCATCACCCATTTTCAACCCATCAGGTAAAAGATCATAATGTTCGGGATAATACACCTGCAACACCCCTGCGTTCTTCAGAGAATAATACATTAAAGGCTCAGCCCCCCAAATAATATCCGCTTGAATAGACCCCGCCATCATCTCAGTAAACACCTTCTGTTGCAACGGACCCGACCCCGTATGATAAACATCCACTACATCCCCGTTTTTCTTCTCGAAAGCCGCCTCAACAGCCGAAACCAACTTCTCCGGCCCTGAAATATAAACCAAAATCTTGTCAGAACCAAAAACACCAGCAACCAATAATGCGAACAAAGCCAAACTGATTACAGCTTTTCTCATACATTTCCTCCCTGTCTTTTTTAAGATATATGAAAATGACATATAGTATAGTAAGATATATAATATATGTACTCCAATATATATTATATAATTATAAACAGGGTTAAGTCAACTGCTGAAATCGCTTTGCGATTTCAGCTTAGAAGTTTCCGCCCGTAGGCGGAAACTTCATGCTTTTTGGTTTGATTTTCTTACAGCCGGGCGATTTCAGCTTAGAAGTTTCCGCCCGTAGG
>CAYYNI010000039.1:3831-14503 GCA_964472765.1 uncultured Thermotogaceae bacterium
TGGTTTGATTTTCTTACAGCCGGGCGATTTCAGCTTAGAAGTTTCCGCCCGTAGGCGGAAACTTCATGCTTTTTGGTTTGATTTTCTTACAGCCGGGCGATTTCAGCTTAGAAGTTTCCGCCCGTAGGGGCAGTTCACGAACTGCCCAGCCATTTCCTCTGGAAATTGCACAAAAAAACAAACGAATCATAATCTTTTTTTCCTTCTAACTCATTCAATCAAATCCAGAAAATTTCTAACCACTTGTTTATAAATCTCCGGCTGCTCAATCTGATGCAAATGTGAAGCATTTGGAATCACTGCCAGAAAAGCATTTTCAAATGCCAGTTGATAGTCTTTGCATGTTTTTGGAGAGGCTTCGTCCATGTCGCCACAGGTCAGTAAAACCGGTATTTTAATCTGATTAACCTGCGCTAAAACATCAAAATCTTTGAGCTTTCCCATGATGGTAAATTCACTGGGTCCCCACATGGTCATGTAAACATCCATATTGAGTTTCGGAAAAGCTTCTACCAAACTCTCAGGCCACGGGTCCATTCGGCATACGTGTTTTTGATAATACGCCATCATAGCGGCTTCGTAGGATTCACCAAAATCCGACAGCCTTTCTCCTTCTTCAATAGCCATTTTCACTTCCTGGGGCATTCTTTCAATATTTTCACGCTGGTCTTTTCCCCATCTGGCTGAACTTAAAATGGGACCGGACAAGATCAGGCCTTTGACACCTGATGGCTTTTTTTGCAACAGATACGAACAGATCAACGCCGTTCCCCATGAAAAACCCATCAAAACAACTTCGCCGAGACCCAGTTTTTCTCTCACTTGGGACAACCCTTCAATAAATAGTTCTAAGGAATAATCGTTCTTATCGGCAGCCTTATCGCTATTGTGGCTACCCAGTTGATTATAAAAATACACAGGTCTGTCTGTTGATAATTCTTCCACAGTATCCGGCATTGACAAAAAACCAGGCCCACCATGTACCACTAAAATAGGTACCCCGCTTTTTTCACGCCCAAAAACACAACCCCATATTTTACCGTTCTCAGTCTGGAGAAAAAATTCATTCATTTTCTGTACTCCTTTCAATTATCGATTGCTTTTCCAAAAAATAACAGTTGCTCATTCTCGAATATTTTTTTGCTTTTCTATAAAAAAACCGGAGCATCGTATCAGCCCCGGTTTTTTTCTCGTTCATCTCAATTTATTTGGTGATCATACAAATCTTGATCTGAGTTCCAAACACCTCAATGGTGTTCCACATCACATATTTTTTTTGGGTTGCTCCCATTCCAGTAGCATAGAATGAATAGGAACTTTCCCCTCTTTTCTCCACCGTTATATGCTGCTGAAACAAATCCCTCAGTTCGGGAAAACCCTGATATAATGGATCTGTCAACGTGTTTTTCCCAATCTCAGCCGAATCCGCATCATAAATAATCGTCCCGCTTGCATCTGTTACAACGATATCTATATCGAATCCGGTGATCGTGGATTCGATTATCTCACCAAATCTCACCGGATCAATGTTCTTGACATTTCCTTCAGAGGTCATTTCTCTGGACAGTCTCACCAGTAATTCGATAAAAACCTCATTCTCCTGAACGGTAAAATGCTCGTATCCTATGACTGAAAAGACGTTGGTTACAAAAAATAAGATGATGAGTGTTGTCAATATTTTTCTCATTTCATTTAAACCTCCCCGATCAAATAAATGCGTCTTTAAATCGCTAAACGCTGATGAATGAATTATAGCATAATCATAGCTTCTATTACGTTTTTTTACATTTCTATGATAAAATCAACTGATACAGACACGTCTGAAAAATCCCTTTAAACAGCTTTGTCGTACTCTATGGCGATTTAGACTTCTTAATGGCTTTCGCTGATGAACAAAATCTATAATAAAAGGCAGGTCATTTATGGATTGGCAAATTGAAGTACTGCAAACGATTCAAAGCATCAAAAACCCTTTTTTAGACGTCCTTTTTCAGATCATCACCTTTACGGCTGAAGAAACTTTTTTTATCGTTGCGGCTGCATGGTTTTTGTGGTGTTTCAACAAAAGGGCGGGATACCGTATCGGGTTCGCCTTTTTAACCAGTACGGTACTGAATCCCCTTTTGAAAAGCATTTTTCGTTTTCAAAGACCCATCGGTGTGGAAGGTGTTGAATCGCTGCGAGTCCATACGGCGACCGGATCCTCTTTTCCCAGTGGTCATACCCAAGGCGCAACTTCGTTTTGGATGGGTGTTTTTCTCTTTTTTAAGAACAAATGGGTGAGAATTGTCAGTGTGATCTTGTTTCTTTTGGTAGGCTTTTCCAGGCTATATCTTGGTGTTCACTGGCTTACAGACGTGCTGGGTGGCATCATCTTTGCGATTATTTGGGTGTTTTTCGTCACATATCTCTTTGACCTGTCAGAGCGGAAAAAAAGGTCTTTTTATTTGTGGCTTCTTTTGATCCCCTTTATGGTTGCCTATATCACAACTTTTTTTAACGAAAATTATTCTTCCGACAACCATTCACTAATCGTATCTCTTGGCGCATCCATTGGCTTTCTTATAGGCTATCAGATCGAAATCAAATACATCCACTTTCAAATTAAGAATAAATTTTTCAAACAAGTGCTTAAAATAGCGCTTGGAATAGCCATCATTTTGTTAATAAAAGAGGGATTTAAGCTCATCTTTTTATTTGAACCCCGAATAGCCGACTTGCTCCGCTACATTTGTCTGGGTTTTTGGATCACGGGGGGAGCACCCTTTGTGTTCAAACGGCTGAATTTATAAAGAGACCACGCAGTTGACCAGCTTTTCAATAAAACTTCTTGAGAGTTTTCAGCCTTAACTCCGAGCTCATTTTATGTAGTTGATATACTAAGTTTATTTAAAATACTTATAATAAAAAATGGCTAGCTGCGTTCGATCCCTTAAAAAGAGTTTCTCCAATATGATGCTGATGTAGTTTCTCACTGTTCCCTCGCTGAGAAAAAGTTTGGCGGCGATTTCTTTGTTGCTGAGTCCCTCGGCTACCAGTACGACGATTTCAAATTCACGTTCTGTCAAGTCATATTCTTCTTTGTCTTTCACTTCCCTGGATAACATTTTTGGAAGTTGTGACACAATTTCGTCGCCGTAGATATTCTGCCCGGCGTTGACCGCTTTTAGAGCCGGAACGATACACTCAAAATCCTGTTTGAGAATATATCCCTTTGCACCCATGGCCAAGGCTTTTACAATGTATTCCTCATCTTTAAAGGTTGTCAAAAAGATGATTTTGGCTGTCGGGTCTTTTTCCAGGATCACCTTTCCCGCTTCGATCCCGGTCATATCCCCCATGCGAATATCCGTTAGGAGAATGTCCGGGTGGTATTGTTTGTATAATTTAACAGCCTCTTGAGCATTTTGCCCAGTTGCCAGAACCTTTATTCCTTCAGACTCCACAATTCGTTTTAAAGCGGAACAAACCAGTTTATCATCATCTACAATAACGATTTTCATTTTTTCACTTCCTTTGGGATAGATACAAAAAGCCGAAATCCCGAATGACGATTGATATTGAAAATCCCATTCAAGCTTTCAACCCGCACTCGGATATTGTTTAGCCCCATCCCCTTATCATAGCCGATTCCTTTGAGTGTTCCATTGTCAGACACGATCACTTGATACAATCCAGGATGTTCTCTCACTGTCAGTGTCGTATGGGAGGCGTTTGTGTGTCTCATGATATTTGCCAACGCTTCTTTGACTATGGCGATGATTGCATAAGTTATGGCGGTTTCTTTAATCTCTCCCACATCATAGTCAAAGGTAATTGGACAAAACGTAAAATCGTTAACCAACTTTCCCAACTGGGTGAATAAATCCACTGAATTCTCATGCAAGTCGTGGACGCTGTTTCGAATCGAGTTCATCCCTGCACTTAGAGTACCTTTCAGATCGGTTAGATTTGTTTTAATCTCTCCATCGCCTACCGTTGCCATCAATGCTCCTACCTGAAGAATGGCACTGGACATCACATGCCCCACACTGTCATGAATCTCCCTGGCTATACGGTTTCTCTCGTTAAGCGTTGCCAAGTTCACCTCATAATCCTGCTTTTCAATCAGGACTTTATTTTTTTGTTCAAGTTCTCTAGAAGATTCAACCATATCATCACGTAACTCAAAATATTTCTTTTTTAGGCCTTCAAGTTGTAATGAATGAGATTTAATGACATAAGCAATGACACTTAACGCTAAAAGGATTAGAAATGCTTCTGCAATAAAATTTTCGACATTTGCACTTAACGGAATGATCAAAATAAGACAAATAGGCCAAAAACGTTCCTTAAAACAGTCAAAACACATTATTGGAAGAAAATAGATCAAATCCGGAAGATACAAAAAAGCAGCAGCATACAAGATGACGCTCACAATCGGGCTGATCCGCCCCTCAAAATAGGAATTCAAAGAACTCATGATGAGTACCATCAGTATGGGAATAATACTGTATTGATTATTTGAAAAGATAAAAAAAATCAGGAGGCAAATGCCAAAAAGGACGCTTTTATCTTTTAGCTTCGTCATTCACTTTCACCACCCATCCCTTCATTTGCTGATAATAGTGTATCACAAACACCTATTTCTCATTGCTTTCAGAGATTTTGTCTTTAATTGTTCGATTCATAACAAAATAACATAATAATAAAGTAAAAAGATTTATTTGTTAAAATAAATAGTGTATAATCCACTTGCGTGTAACTTATTGAATTTACATTTATAAAATATTGAATATTACAGATAGTCGCTTTTATTTCATTCTTATGGGTTGGTCAATATAACAAAGGGCAAAGAATTTTGGAGGTGTTTTGGATGTTAACGGAGAAGATAATCAGAGCCTTTGGAACAAAGCAGGAACTGTCTTGTATTGGTGAGATGCTATCTCCTTCTGTTCTACTTTCAAAAAGAGAAATTGATGACAGATGGGAAATCATCGATTTAAACAACATGACTTTGAATCAATATGTATTTGATGCCAAGCAAGATCTGTTGGACACGCTCAAAGGCGAAGTTTTTTTTGAAGGCCCTGATCAATGCCTGATCACACAAAATCAGGACGAAAAAACGAAAACATTCTTGAGATTATGTCTGGAACAATCCCAAAAAATGGAGAAATTGGAGGAGGAAAAGCAAAACCTAACCAAGTTCTCCTATCAGTTAATCAACCTTGAAAAGCTCGTGCCGTCACTTATGGAGCCCTTTTCTTTTGAGTTATTGTTGAATCTGATTATTGACTCTCTAAGCGAACTGTTTGTATCATCCGCTGCCGCCTATTATATGAACCAAGACGGAAATTTATTCAAAGTGGGCAATACGGGAAGCTATGTCTTTCCCAAAGAAATGAGTCGAATCGAAAATTGCTGTCCCGGTACAGTGAAGATGTATCAAGATTGCCTCATCGCAAGCATCCAAGATGAATCCCAAAAGCAATATTTTCTTTTTTTCAAGAGAGAACAGCCCTTCAAAGATGAAGAAATATCAATCATGAAAACACTGATCAATCTGATAGAAAAATCCAGAATGTTGATGAGCGAAGAGGAGAAATCCAGAAAATTCGAGGAATGTATCGATCAATTCACCTATCTCGTTGAAATGGTTGAATGTTTTTCTTCCAATATTTCTTCCGCTGATGATTTACAAGGATTAAATGCATCGGTCATTTCCTCTTTGCGGGAGATGTTCCTTTCCGATTTTGTTGCCGTTTATGCCGGTGACAAACACAATAAAGGTGTTTTCAAGGCCATAAACAGTTTGGAAGATTCACATGATCAAAACACCATCGTTTATGAACAGCCTGTATCCAACGGAAAAGTCACACCTAACGTTGACTTTTTTTATCAAAAATGCTTTGGGGTGAAAACCAAGCTCGACAACGAATTTTTAATTTTCATGGGAAGATCCATTTTGGATGATATGATTAAGGATGAAGTGACAGCAAATATTGAAATGATTTTATCCATGACTTTAACAAATGCCTATTCCAACATCGACCTCTTAAATAAAATGAATGATATTGAAATGACCATGGAAGAATGTGCACAAAACGCATCATTCTTATCCAGTATCCAACCGGATATAGACAAGAGCAAAAACATTGATCATTTGGGAAATAAGATCAATTTTCTTTCAGAATTTTCTTCTGAAATGTCACTACATAACATGTCTCTTTATCAAGAAATCAAGGAAAAAGAATCCGAAAACGATTATTTGGTCACAATAAAAGACAGCATGAACTGTTACGGCAGCGTGGTTTACAGGAAAAAGGACAACCATATGACTCCGTTTGACGAGAATTTTTTGCAATTCTTAAGTCAGGTTGCCCTCTCTGCGCACGAAAAAATAATGGTCTTTTCTCCGGAAAAGAATATCGTCAAAATCGAGGATGTTCAAACTCATTTTTTAAAAGCCAAATACAGATTAGCCGGTTTTTCAGGAGAACCTGAAATCCTTCAGCTAAAAGCCGATCAATACGATTTAAATGCCATTAAGCATTACGGAACGGGGCTTATTATTGGGTCAACACTGTTTTTTGCAACCACATTATCCGAAAGCGAATTGAAAACCAAGTCATAATGATCCACTCTGCTTAATCTTCTTCTCAAAAGACATTGCCTATATGACATCTGTCATATCGATTATGGATGGTTGTCACTTACATTTGTTTCCCTTTTTTTCTATACTTGTATTAAAAGAAAGGGAGGTTGATTAATGATGATTTCAGTTAAAAATTTGGTGAAACGATATGGGGATTTGGTGGCATTGGACCATCTGAACCTGGATATTCACGAAGGCGAGATATTTGGTCTGCTGGGACCCAACGGTTCGGGAAAAACAACCGCCATCAACTGCATTTTGGCCCTGCTGAAGTATTCCAAAGGGACCATTCAGGTGATGGGCAAGCCGATGACCCCACAATCTTATGAGATCAAACGGCATATCGGTATCGTGACGCAGGATGTGGCCGTTTTTGAAGAACTCACGGTCTATGAAAATATCGATTATTTTTGCGGACTCTATATCACGGATAAGGCGGAGCGTGCATCGCTGGTTGAAGAGGCGATTGTCTTCACGGGTTTGGAGGATTACCGGAAATTTTATCCCAAAAAGCTCAGCGGCGGCTTGAAAAGAAGGCTCAACATCGCCTGCGGAATTGCGCACAAACCCAAGTTGATCATCCTGGATGAACCAACGGTGGCGGTAGATCCCCAAAGCCGTAACCGAATTTTGGAAGGTATTCAGGAACTGAACGCAAAGGGCTCAACGATCCTCTACACTTCTCATTACATGGAAGAAGTGGAGATGATCTGCACCCGCATCGCCATTATGGATAAGGGGAAAATCATCGCTTCGGGAACCAAAAACGAATTGAAATCCATGATCAGCCTGGGTGAGAAGATCACCGTGGAGGCCTTTGGATTGAACGGGGAAGGAACCGCTTACTTAAAGGCTTTAAAAGGGGTTCTCGATGTGGATTATTCGGATAACACCCTGGTGGTCAAATCTCAACGGGGCCGAAACAACCTGGTTCACGTCCTGGATTATCTCAAATCCAACAACATCACATTCAACAAGATCTACTCGGAGATGCCCACGCTCAATGATGTGTTCCTTGAGATCACCGGCAAAGAACTCAGGGACTGAGGTGAGAGGTTATGTTTAAACATGCCTTTGTTTACAATTTAAAAACCATCTTGCGGGAAAGAGAAACCGTTTTCTGGTCCTTGTTTTTCTCCCTTCTGATGGCCACACTCTTTTATTTCGCCTTTAGCAACATTGCTGAAACAGTGAAATTCAAGACGATCAGCATCGGCCTGGTCGACAGTCCGCTTTTGAGTGAAGGAAGTCAGTTTCACAGTGTGCTTTCTTCTATTTCGGATGCAGACGGAATCCGTTCAGAGGATGATTTGTTCCATGTGATGACCGGTACGGTTGAGCAAGCGGAAGAATGGTTGAAAACGGGAAGAATATCGGGGTTTGTCTTTTACGATCAGGGGATGCGTTTAGTCGTTTCCGGATCCGGTTTTAACCAAACCATCATCAAAACCTTTCTGGACGAATACAATCAAACAACGCAAACCGTAAAGGGAATCATCCAGGACAACCCGGCGGCTTTGTTTAAAACCATCACGGATGTCATGAACCGAAAAGACTATCTGAAACAAACCAGTGTTTCACCAACCGGCGGGGACGTTATGGCTACTTTTTTCTACGCCTTACTGGCGATGAGCTGTTTAATCGCATCCACGGCATCGGTGTTTGAAATCACAAAATTACAGGCAAACTTATCCACACTGGCGGCAAGGATCAACTGTTCCCCCGTTAAAAAATTCAAGCTGTTTTTGTACAATATCAGTGCCAGCCTAGCCTTTCAAATTGTGGTGGTTTTGATTGTTCTCGCTTATGTCATGCTGGTTTTAGGCATTGATTTCGGAGAACGGACGGGTTTGATTATCTTAACCTGTATCATCGGCACCATTACCGGGGTTTTCTTTGGAACCGCAACAGGAGTTTTGGGAAAATCAGAGGGAATGAAAATGGCCATCACCATCGGCGGTACGCTTTTCAGCAGTTTTCTGGCCGGCCTTATGGCAACCGGGATGAAATACTTCGTTCAGAAAAACATGCCCATTGTCAGCTACATCAGTCCGGCAAATCTGATCACAGATGCCTTCTACAGTCTGTATTACTATGACACCCTGAATCGTTTCTGGTTGAATATCGCCATTTTATGTATCATTTCACTGGTGTTTTGCACGATTACATGCCTGGTGTTAAGGAGGAAAACCTATGCAAGTATTTAAGGCGTATTTTAAGATTATCAAAAAAAATCTTCCCATGCTGATCATGTATTTGATCATTTTCTTAAGCGTGGTCATCGGTGTTACGGCTTCCAACAGAACACAGGAAATGGTTAGCTTTTCGACATCAAAAAGCGATTTGGCTCTGATTAACGATGATCAGGGAGCTGTCCTTGCAGATGGTCTGGTATCATACATTGAACAAAATGCCCATATCATCAATGTGGGAGAGGGTGAAGATGCCCAGAAAGATGCCCTTTTTTATGAGGAAATTGACTATATTCTGAGAATCCCCAAAGGTTTTTCAGAAGGATTTATAGCGGGAAAGAGTGTTCAGCTGGAACAGACAAAAGGCATCGACCAAACAGCGGGCATTCAATTGGAAATGTTGTTAAACCGCTTTCTCAATACGGCCTCCCTTTATGCAAAACATGGGGGTCAACTGACTCAGGCCGAGATTGTAGAAAAAACGACGAAGGATTTGTCCACTGAAACGCCGGTGGAGGTTAAGACTTCTGAAAGCGGCTTATCAAATGCGGATTTGATTGCCTATTTTTTCAACTATGCCTCTTACTCCACCATCATCATTCTCATATTCGGAATCTCCACGTTTATGCTGGTGTTTAACAAAAGTTTTATCAAACAGCGGACCATGTGCTCTCCTTTGAGCAACCGCCAGGTTTTCTTTCAAAGGCTAGCAGGCGATTTTTGTCTAACCCTCGTGCTTTGGGCTATCACATCGGCGTGTGCCTTCATCGTTCACGGTAACGTTTTGTTGTCGATTAACGGGGCTTTATGGTTTCTAAACTTGTTCATTTTTTCAATGGTATGCCTTTCCGTCAGTTTCCTTCTGGGCAGCCTGATTAAGAGCAAAAATTCCCTGTCTGCTGCCGCCAATACCATTGCCTTGGGATCCAGTTTTCTCTGCGGTGCCTTTGTTCCTCAGTATTTATTGGGAGAGGGGGTTCAGACCGTTGCCCAATTCATCCCCACCTATTGGTATATCCGAGGGAACAACCTGATTGCCGGCTTGAAAAACTTTAACGCCGAAACACTGAGCCCGGTACTGATCACCTTTGTCATAGAAATTGGTTTCTTTACAGCTATCACCGCCATTTCCATGGTAATAAACAAACAGCGTCGTGTGGAATCGTTTGCATGATTTGGCTGTAAACGGTCAATCACTTCATCATATAGAAAAAAAGGCAGAGGAGAATCCATCTCCTGCTGCCTTTTTTTGTCCTATATTTCATTTATCAGGGGACATTTAGCTTTCCCAAAACGGCAGTAAGTCAGTATCCACATTGAAGTAACATTAAAATACCCATAACATTTCAAGAAAAGCAGTCGACTGTGATAGAATTAAAATATAGTCTCCTATCGATTTATTTGTTTCTTCTAAAATGTGGTGATCCTTATGAGAAAATTCAGAATCAGGATTCTCAAGGTTGTTTTTTTCTTTCTCGCAGGGATTTTCTTAATCGTGTTTTTGATCTCTTTTTTGGTTCAGAGGAATCAGTTGATTTCTCAGTTTGAAAACACCCAACAAAAAATGGCCTCCTCAATAGCAACGGCCATCAGGGACCCCCTTTATCATGCCAATTTAGAGAATCTAAAAGAGAATCTCAATAGCTTTTTACATATCGATGAGATCGGCAAGATCCTCGTGACTTCTTCAGACAAAACCGTTGAAGTGGAAGCGGGTACCCTACAGGCCGGTATTGATTATTTCACCATCACCGAAGAGGTTACTTTTCGGGGTCAACAAAATCGATTCGTGATGATTTTACCAAAGACCTCGTGATTTCCATCACTCAAATGTTGGAGATTC
>CAYYNI010000040.1:0-14465 GCA_964472765.1 uncultured Thermotogaceae bacterium
GTCCGGGTAAGATATGCCGTTTTTAAGGGGTGAGGATTATGAAGATTTCTAAAGAAGCTGTTTTTGAGTTTATCAAAAGTCCTGGTTATCAACCGATGGTTCTAAAGCAAATCTATAAAGAACTTAATGTTTTTGATAAAACAGCAAAGGCAAAGGTCAGGAATATCATCAAAGAATTGCTGGAAGAACGTCGAATTTACAAAACAGACAATAACCGTTATTCAGTCGCAGTACCTGATCAAATTGAGGGAAAATTGGAATTTATCAAAAGCGGAAAAATGGCATTTGTCATGGCAAGTGACGGCAAAGAGTATGTTGTTTTTCCTGAAACAGCAAAAGATGCCATGCACAAAGACATCGTTTTAATCAAGCCAGAGGGAAAATACCGTGACTGGTACCGGGCAAAAGTCATTAAGGTTTTAAAGAGAAGCTTAACTAGAATTGTAGGAGTACTGATCAAGGAGGGCAAACGGTATTATGTGATTCCAGACGAAAAACGGGTTGGCTATCGCTTTGCCGTCAACATCCGAAATGCCTCAAAAGATCTGAAAGGGGCTAAACCCGGCGAAAAGGTTTACGGGGTGATCACCGCCTATCCGAAGAACAACATTCCGCCAATGGTTTCCATCAAAGAGGTGTTGGGGCAAATTGAAGATCCCAAAATCCATCTGCCTTCCGTTATCCTAAAACATGGATTGCCATTCCCGGATGAGTTCCCGGAAGCGGTTGAGGTCGAGAAAAAAAGCATTCCGACCAAGGTTGTCATGTTAAAAGAAGAAGAGCGCACCGATTTTAGGGATGAATTGATCTTTACCATAGACGGGGCAGACGCCAAAGATTTTGACGATGCCGTTTCCATTAAACAACTGAAAAACGGTCATTATCGCTTGGGGGTTTATATAGCCGACGTTTCACATTATGTTAAAACTTCCACGGCAATCGACAGTGAAGCCTATGAAAGATCCACCAGTGTTTATTTGATCAATACCGTCATACCGATGCTTCCGGTTGAACTATCTAACGGCATTTGTTCGCTTAAGCCAAAGCTAAACCGGATGGTGGTTGCCCTCACAATGGAAATAGACCAGATGGGAAAGGTAGTAGATTTTAAAGTTGAAAACGGTCTAATTAAAAGCAGCCGTCGTCTAACGTACAAACAAGTCAATCAATATTACGAAGGGGATAAAAAAGTCATCACCTCATTGTCTAAAACTACCGGACTTCCTTACTCCCTTGATCATATGAGGGAATTGGCAACGATTCTAAAAGAAAATCGGAAACAACGGGGGGCCATCATCGGCATTGAAAGTGGTGAAGTCGAAATTGTTGTGGATGAAAAAGGACATACTATGGATATTCTTCCAAGGAACAGAGGGATTGGCGAATCAGTCATTGAAGAATTTATGATCAAGGCTAACGAGGTAGTTGCCACCATGTTTATGGATGCGGATCTGCCGTTTATATACAGAATTCATGAGAATCCTGACAGCGACACTCTGCTTCAATTAAAGGAATATATAAAGGCCTTGGGAATCGAAAGAGATATGCCCAAAACGATTGATTCGAGAACCCTGCAGAAATTACTCGAAAATCTAAAAGGTCATCCTCTGAGAAACAGCGTCGAGCGTTTGGTCGTCAGAACCATGAAACGGGCAATTTACGACGAGAGCAATCTGGGACACTATGGCCTTGCATCGGAGGCATATACTCACTTTACCTCCCCTATCCGAAGATATCCCGATCTAATTGTTCATCGACTACTTAAAGAATACATGAACGGTAACACCTTCACAAAAGAACGGTTAAAATACTGGGAAGATACCTTACCCCAAATCGCCGTTCATTGTACGCAGAAAGAAAGAGTAGCCAATGAAAGCGAATGGGATCTGGTCGCCTTAAAAAAAGTGGATTATATCTCCAGCCATGCTTCGGAAATTTACGAGGTCGTCATTACCAATATCATGAAGATCGGATTATTCGTGGAAGTCAAAGACATTCTTATTCCAGGACTGATCCACATCTCCACATTGGATGATTATTTTATTTATGATGAACAAAAAAACATACTCGTGGGAGAAAGAACCCGTAAGGTCTACCGATTAGGGGATATTTTGTCCGTCAGGGTAAAGGATGTGGATTATGTAAGAGGTGAGGTGGATTTCGAAATTGTATGATACAACATGGTCATCCCATGAAAAATGGGGTGTGGCATTGGGCAGTGGCGGTGCCAGGGGATATGCCCATGTTCCTCTGCTTGAAGTGATCGAATCATGCGGCATCAAACCAGGATACATAACAGGATCCAGTATCGGTTCGGTTGTTGGTGCAGCTTATGCCTTAACAGCGGATAGCAGAACCGTAAAAAAAATGACCAGTCATTTTGTAAAAATCAATGCTGAAAAAATCAAAAAACTCCTGCAAATGGCAGCTGGAAGCAAATTGATTGATGTGTTAAATGTTGCTCGAAAAACCGCTGTCAGCAAATCAATTATGAACGAAGAATACCTATACGAAATGCTTACACCGATTTTTCAAAATGCCAGATTTGAGGATACCAAACTAAAGCTCGGTATCGTTGCCACTGACATCAAACGTTGTAGAACGGAACTCATCACATCCGGCTATATTGTTGATGCCGTTTGTGCCAGTGCATCTGTTCCTGGAACCTTTTCACCCACCAGGTTGGGCGGGACTTATTTTATTGATGGCGGCGTGATGTGTGTTGTTCCAGTAGAACAGTGCAGACAATTAGGCGCTGAAAAGATTATCGCTTCCGATGTGACCAATCTTGTGAGAAAAGGATCGTTTAAAAATGCCCTGGAGCTGATGGGGTATCTGAATCAGTTAAAACTGGAAAGAATCATCGCTTCTGAGATATCCCAAGCAGAGCATCGTATCCGATTTACCAATCTTAACATTGAATGGTATCAATTTGATCAGTTTGAGAAAGCTACCAAATCTGCGATGGAGCTGCTTGATGATTTCAGAAAGGAGTTGATGAACGATTAACTATTCTCTTTATCTCAACGGAAACAACGTCAAAATGATGCGCTCGCTTGGGGCTTTAAGAGCTCTTGAAAACACATTGGGAGCTCCTGAAAAAATCGTAGCGAGCGGTCCGGCTGCCATGCTTGGTTGTGTTTATGCCCACTGTGGGTTGGATAAGACCATTGATTTCTTTCAGAAGCGGTTCAATGAGTTGGTGTCCTTATTCTCTTTTGACTTTTATGAAGGCACTGAAAATCAGAATGCAATCGGGTTCAATAGAGCAGATCTCGGAATAACCCTGAGCGATACCTATCGAAAATTAACCGACTTTTACACATTGATCAAATCCGGTACCAGTGGCCGGTATTTGGGAATAGACGATATCAAAAAAATCGACAAATATTTAGAAACCACCTTTGGCTTTCTATCGGGACATATGCTGAAAATCCCCTGCTATACCAGCCTTTTTAACTATGAAACTGCGCAGGAAAAAGTCGTATCCATTACAACCATCGAAGAACTTAAAGCTGGCATTAGCATCGTTCCTTTTATGGGACCCGTTGAGATAGACAGTTGCAAGTATATCAGCATTCAGAACATACAAGGTTTACCTTCTCCCATCAAGGATAGGAGAAGTGACCTGCATATCGTTTTGGATACCCTGTCCGAAAATGGTACTCCCCCGTTTTTAAGTTCTATGTACATTTTGATTGCAGCTGATTATATGGGAACCATCGAATTGAAGAAACAAATAGAAAAGGAGTTTTCAATGGATATTAATTTATGGGATAATCCGGAATATCGAAAAAACATTGATTATTCCCATCTCATCGAGGAAGGATACAAAACCGCCGGTACGCATCTCAAAAAACTTTTCAAGAAGTTGAGAACATGAATGTAACAGTGGTTCCGTATTATTCAGAACTTTTCAAGACCAATAATCATCAACAATACGATGCCCTATTTTTAATCGATGTATACCGAGCTACCAGTAGTATGGTGGTAATGAAAAGCCGTGGGGCTAAAACCATCAAAGTGGTTGCCTCAATAGAGGAAGCCATTTCCATAAGGAAAGAAAATCCAGATTATCTCTTATGCGGCGAGCGAGACTCAATCAAACCTCAAGGTTTTGACTATGGAAACGACACCAGTCTTTTGAATGAAGTCAATTTCAATGGGAAAACCTGTGTGGTGACTACTTCAAACGGTACTCGTGCTTTGAAAGCCTATTCATCAGTGACAACAAATTTTTACGCCTGTTCAGTATTGAACATGAACGCTTGCCTTGAGGCTATTCGCTTCAACGGCTATCAAAATATCCTGATATTGTGTGCGGGAAACTGGTCTCAGTTTTCACTTGAAGATTACCTGTGTGCTACTTTACTCCTTAAGGGATTAGCCGATGGCCCAATCACAATGAACGATGAAATCAAATTGGCCCTGGATGTGGGACAATTTTACAAAGACAATCCGGATAGCCTAAAAAGCGCTTTAAAAACAACCAAGCATGCTGAAACATTGAAACGGCACGGAAAGTATCAGGATGTCCTATTTATCGTTCAAAACATCAATACTTTTAATTGTCTCCCGCAACTTTATTAAAGTTGAAAAATCGATTTGCTATTCCCTTTTCTCCCCTTCTTATCGCCTTCCCCACTTCTTTTTCATCAACTTCATGATATAATGAATGTGAAGAAAGATTAAGCTCAGACGGGAAAGGGTGATGGCAATGATCAAACTCACTTTGAACGACCGAATGATATCTTTAGACGAATGGACACCCTACTTTTTTATCATAAGGGATCTCTTTTTTGATGGAAGATGGGACTCGTTCATGTGCATTGTTAGCGATAATCCTCTCATGGAGGAGCAAATCGAAACCTGCAAGAAGATCGAAGCACTTTATCCGGACATTAAAGCGGAGCTTTTTTATCCCACAACCCCTTTGGAAATACGTGATTTCTTCAAACAATATCACATCAAACCCTCTGCCATGAAAGACTTGTGCAGTTTGGATACCCTTTATGATATTGCAAACGAAGCATTATTAGATGAAGATTTTGAATTGACCTTGGAATACGCTCAATTAATCATGGATATTGACGATACCAGTGCCTATGCTTATGACTTGAAAGGGACCGTACTGTATGATCAGGGAAAAACCAAAAAAAGCATAGAGAATCTTGAAAAGGCTATCAAATTGGATGATGGTCTGCTTGAAGCCTTTTCCACATTGGGACAAGCTTATTTTAACGTTCATGAATATGAAAAAGCCGCATCAATCTGGAAAAAGATGATCAAAAAAAATCCTGATGATGTCCTGGCCTATTTTACCCTCGTCGATGCCTACCTTCACCAAAAAAAATATCAGCATGCCATTTCAGTCCTGAAGGATTTAATCGAAAGATTTCCAAAACATTTAATGGGCAAAATCAATTTAGTTACTCTTTTACAATTGATAGGAGAACATGAACAGGCTGAGCAATATGAAAAAGAAATCGAACAGACCAAACCTTTAAACCCAACAGAATTGGAGATCTGGGCAAGAATGAATCTTCAAAAAGGTAAATATTCGGTAGTAGAAAAAGGTATAAAAGACTATCTCGATCTTCACGGCGGTCCTGATTTCTTAAAATTATGGCTGGTTGTCCCGTACATCAAAAGCGGGAAAAAGGAAGAAGCCATGGAAATTGTAGATGTATTTAAAGGGTCCAACATGCTCTTCAATTACGGAAAACACGAAATCTTCGATCCTTTCTTGGAGGAATCCGAAATATGGGAGTGTGGTCTTCCTTGCTGATGGCAATCGTAGGCGGTAGCGGTTCGGGAAAGACCACCGTTGCCAAAAAAATGAATGAAAAACTCAACAATTTCAGCTCATTGATCAAGATGGATAATTATTACAAAGACCTGCCACCGGGAGTAAATCCTCAGGATATCAACTTTGATTCACCGGCAGCCTTTGACTTTGATTTGTTTTTTCAGCATTTAAAGAATTTAAGCGAAGGCATAACCGTTCAGGTTCCCGATTACAGTTTTATCACTTACCGTAAAGAACCAGGTATCTATCATGAAGTCAGCCCGAAAGAGGTCATCATCGTTGAAGGGATTTTAGTTCTCTATGAGGAACGATTTAGAAGCCTTTTCGACCTTTCGGTATTCATCGACACTCCGGATGACGAACGGTTGCTTAGGCGCATAGAAAGGGATATGAAAGAACGGAAACGCTCCATCGAAAGCATCATAGATCAATATAGAAAGTACGTTGCTCCTTCGTTTAAGAGTTTTGTAGCTCCGCAAAAATACTATGCAGATTTGATATTACCTGAAGGCGGGTTCAACGATGTGGGAATGGGTATCATTTACGATGCGACGGTTCAGAAGATTCAGTCCATGAAGAAAGGGTCCGGATCACCTGCTTAAAATCATCCGGTAGTTTCGCCGTAAACTCCATCCATTGATTGGTATATGGATGAAAAATCCCCAATTTGATTGCATGAAGCATCTGCCTGTCACAGTTGAAATCTTCTGCCTTTGAACCTTTAAAAGAATAGACTTCATCCCCCAAAACAGGATGTCCGATACTTCTCATGTGGACCCTTATCTGATGTGTTCTTCCGGTTTTGATGATTACGCTTACCAAGCTAGCCCATTGAGAAAACCGCTTTATCACCCGGTACTGACTTAAAGCGTACTTTCCGGAAAAATCAACCGTCATTTTCACACGGTTACTGAGGTTTCTAGCAAGAGGTTTTTCGATTTGGCCGCTGTTTTCCTTCACAGCTCCTTCAACGATGGCAAAATACTCTTTTTTGTTTTTTCGATCGTGAAACTGCTGGGCAAGTTTTCTTAATGCAGCCTCTGTTTTAGCAATAATCATCACTCCGGATGTATCTTTGTCCAAACGATGGACGATTCCTGGGCGTTCCACGTCTTCCCATTCTTTGAATTGTGAAAAGTGGTATAAGAGGGCGTTGACTAATGTACCGCTGGTAACATTGGGAACAGGATGGACCAGCATATTCGGCGGCTTATTTAATACAATGATATGCTCATCTTCGTAAATGATATCCAGTTTTATATTTTCTGGCTCAATCTTTATCTCCGGCCTTTTGGGCACATCCAGGTGGATGATTTCGCCGGTTTTGAGCTTGTAAGATTGTTTTTTAACCACACCGTCTACACGGATCTTTTTATCCTTGATAGCGGACTGAACAATGCTTCTGGAAACCCACTCCGGTGTATTTTCGCCTACAAATTTGTCTAACCTTTCTTGGGCATGTTCTACAGTCACAACCAATTCGACAACTTCATTTTCCGGTTGTTCATTGGGCTTTTCTTCAGACGGCATATTGCTCCAATTCCACAGCCATGACCATGGAAATCCCGTTTGATTGGGTAATCCCATACAGAATATCCGCAACTTCCATGACCAGTTTGTTATGAGTAATGACAATAAACTGAGATAGTTCTCGGCTTTCCCGGATCAGATTCTTGAGTCTTTCCGCATTGAAATCATCCAAAGCGGCATCGACTTCATCCAGAATGTAGAATGGTGAAGGACTAATTTTCAACATGGAAAACACCAATGCAATACCCACCAGAGACTTCTCTCCACCTGAGAGCAAGTACATCTTCTGGGAACGTTTTCCCGGTCTTTTAACGGATATTTCAATTCCAGTTTCCAACAAGTCTTTATCGGGAAGGATTTTTAGCTGCCCATTACCGCCACCAAAGAGAATTTGGATCATTTCGTCAAAATAAGTATTGATCAGGTCGAAAGTCTCCATAAAAATTCGTTTGGCCTCATCATCGGTCTGCTGAAGCAATTCCTCAAGCGATTTTTTGGCTGATTCCAAATCCTGCTTTTGGCTATCCATCTGATTGAAACGGTCTTCCACCTCGTTGTATTCATCAATAGCATTCAAATCAACGCTTCCCAAGTACTTCATCTTGTTCTCTAGTGATTCTACCTTTTCGGATATTGCCTTTTCACCATCTTCATCCAAACAAATGTTTTCCAGTTCTTCTGTTTTTATATCTGCCTTGATCATGCGTTCGATAAGTGTTTCAATATTGTATTCAATTTTTTGCACTTTCAGGTCGTATTGGTGTTCACTTTCCCTTAATCGCTCTCGTTCATCCTTTAACTCTTCCATCCGGTTTTCGGTTTCTTCCAACTTTTTAGCCATGTTTTGGCGGTCTTCCTGCTGGTATTTCATGTTATCGTAGAGCTTTGATACCTCACTCTTTAAACTTTTCAATTCTTTATCTAATTCTTCGACTTTTTCTTTTTCGCCTTTTAACGCTTTTTCAAGATGTTCCAGGTTGAAGGAGTAATCGTCTTCTAATTCCCTGTTTTTAATCAAAGTGCTTTCGATATCATTCAACTCGGCAGAATACTGTTTTTTCTTATCCCTCAAACTGTTCAGTTCCATCTTGATATCATTGATTTGCTCCTGAAGGTTCTGAATTTCTTCTCGTTTTTCTTTGATAAATTGGCTGACTTTAGACAACTTGTCCTTAGAAATATGGATTTGGGTCGAAAGGGTACCCTTTTCCTCAACAATGATTCCCTGACGTGCCTTTGATCCGGCAATTTTGGAGGAATAATCCACTTTCATCTTTTCTAAATCCATCACTTCTTTGGATAACTCACCGATAGAATTGGTCAGTTCCTGCAGAGTTCTTCGAATTGAAGCGTTTTTTAACATGATTTCGTTCAATTCATTATCCAGTGTTCGCTTCAGATTGGTTACCTGTTCTCTCTCGTCTTTCATTTCACGTTCAGAATTCTCCAAGGTGACAATCTTTTCGCTGACGTGATCCAGTTCATCCGATATTTCATTTAGTCGAGCCGTTCTTGAAATAAGGGAGGATTTCCGGTCATTTTTATAGCTTCCACCGGTAATAGCTCCTCTGGCAGCGATGAGCTGGCCATCAAGCGTAACAATCTGATTGGAAATGCCGTAATTCTTTTTCAACTCCAATCCATCATCAATGGTCTTAACCAAAATGGTATCCATAAACAAATATAAAGGCAGTTGAGCAAATTCATCATTTGTTCTGGCTAACTCTGCGGCATATCCAACGAATCCGGGATGATTCTCATAATTTGCCCCTTGAACAATCGGACGTGTTCGAAGGATGTCCATCGGAAGGAAGGTCGCACGTCCAAGATTTTCCTCTTTTAAAATGTTTACTGCATATTTTGCGGTTTCGGCATCTTTGGTGACAATGTTTTGAGAGCGAGCTCCGATGAGTATTTCAAACGCCGTTTCGTATTCTTTGTCGACTTCAATCAGATTGGCGATAACATCGATCATGTTCCTTAATTCATGGTCTTTTTGCTTTTTGATAAATAGGTCACGAACTGGTTTGGCAAAACCTGAAAACTCCCTGATTTGCCTTTCCAAAACCGCCTTTTCCGCATCCAGGTGCTTTTCTTGCTGAATATAGGAGTATTTTTTTTCCTCTATATCTCGAAGTTGTTTTTCCACTTCTGTGAGTCTTTCTTTGACCATTTCCAGTTCATCCATGAGCTCGGCTTCTTTTCTGGAACTGTCCGAACCCCTGTTTCTAAGTTCGTCCAACTCGGTTTGAAAGCCTTCCAAACGTTCTTGTTTGGTCTCCAATTGGTTAACGATCACTTTTATTCGCTTTTCATTGTCTTCTACGGAATCCTCAAGTCTTAAATACTCATTTTCAAGTTGACTAAACGATTTCTCTGCTTCTTCCAGAGATTGTTGCAATTCAATGATGGATTGCTCTTCATCAGAACAGTTTTGAGTGATTTGCTCTTTTGCCGTTCTCTTTTCCTCAAATTGAGCCTCCACCTTTTCCAGATTTTCCTCTATCGTGGACAGCATCATCCTCAACTCATTTTTTCGATTGGTCAGTTTTTCATCCTGAGATTTGAGATGATCCAGATTAGTGATGTTTTCGACGTATTTGGATTCTTTTTCCGAGCAATTCTTTGCATACATATTGCGCATTTCGCTTAGATGATCCTGACGTTCTTTGTATTCTTCCAGGACCGATGTGAATCCCTCTATTTCTTTATCCGAATCGTTATATGTTTCCTTTAATTCTCTGTAAATGCTTTCCGTTTTAATTAATTCTTTTTGTATATCCTTAATCCGGACTCTATTTTCTTGTGTTTCTTTTTCCAGCTGTTCGCCTTTATCCCGCCATTTTTTGTTTAAATGGGAAAAGAGAGTAAACTGACTGTCTTTCAGCTCGTTGTTGTATTCAAGATATTTTTCAGCTCGTTTGGCTTTCAAATAGAGAGATTTTTTTTGTTTGGTCAGCTCGTTCAGGATATCTTCAACTCTGGAAAGGTTGTCATCAGTCGATTCAATTCTTGAAATGGTTTCTTTCTTTTTTCTTTTATAAACGGCTATTCCAGCTGCCTCTTCAACCAAATACCGAATTTCTTCCGGAGAACTATTAAGAATCTTATCCACACGTCCCTGGCTGACAATGGAATATAACTCCTTTCCGGCACCTGTTCCGGCAAAGAGATCTTTAATATCCGTCAGTCTAGCCTTATCTCCGTTAAGGTAATAAGTGTTTTTGCCATTTCGAAACAATTCTCTGGAAATAGAAATATCCTGACTGTCGTTATTCTCAAACGTTAAAGTCACTAACGCTTTCGAGGAAGGAGAAAGTCCATCCGAACCGGAGAATATAACATCCGTTTTGTCATTGGCCCGGATGTTTTTCATGGACTGTTCACCGTACACCCATAAAATAGCGTCTACAATATTTGATTTTCCGCTTCCATTAGGTCCAACAATAGAATTGATTCCATTGGCGAGATTAATATCAACAGGCCTGGCAAAGGATTTGAACCCCTCAAGATGTATTTGTTTTAGTTTCATCATGATGCCCCCACATCATCCCGAAAATATCGATAGGAAATGGATTTGAACACAGATTCTTTGAACAGATTATAACATATTTGTCCATAAAATTCACGATATATGCCAAAAATGTATTCAAGCAAGGTTAATTCTCATCAGCCTTGCTTGAATTTTTCTACTCAGCCTTGCTCCTGATTTTTATCATCGATAAATGTGATTTCATCGCTATAATAACCAAATAAACTGTTCACTTTAGTTTCTGTTCCGCTTTCACCTTCTATAATGAAAGAATACAGCCCTTTGGACAACGGAATATGTTTGAGTTCTTCTCCGGAATTGCCTTCAAGTTGAAAAACAACTCCGTCCTGACCTTCTATCCAAATTTCCATTTTGGTATTCTGGCTATCATAAAAGGCCTGCAAATAAATCTTGGTGTCTTCCAAAACAATAAAATTATCTTTTATGTAAAAATAATTGCTAAACGACCCGTTTATCTTCCTTGTCAATAAAAAGTGATTATCGTTAATCATATAATTAATCGAAAGGACAAGAACAAAAATCGTGCAAATAAGAAAAATAAATCCTCTAATATTCATATCAGTCACCTCAATTTTTGTATTCATATCTTTTGGATAGAATAAAGTTGTTGATGTAAAAGAATCCAGCAGCCGCTACAGCAAAAAACAGGATGATTTCTGTTTTAAATAAACCCATTTGAACAAACCCACCGATATAATTGATTGCAAAGAGGATAAACGAAGCTAAAAGCACAAATGTCCCGACGATATAATACCAGCCGAAAAGCTTCCCCAAAAAGGCAATGAAGTTCAGGAAATTCAAAATTAAATAGATGCTCAGGGTGATCATGATCAAAAATAACCCCCTGTCCGGAACATCATGCATCAAAAGCAGCAGATTAAGAATTGCCGATCCGGATACCGTCAAGATGATGTTCGTCAGGTTTATCGTTCGCATAATTCGTTTTCTGGCAACAGAAAAAAGCGTAAACAAATCAAAATAAACCGACGTGCATTTTGCACCAAAAGCAACAAACATAGAGTACATAAGGATTGCGAAATAAAACGATGCTATGATTTGGAATTCTTTGAAATCAAATTCTTTCAAACCGGTAAAGAACAACGGTACAACGGTATTAAAAAAAAGGATAACCGAGTATGAAATCATAAATGACCACATAAATTGAATAAAAAATTTTCTCATTACTTTCATTGTATTATCTTTCTTCATTGTTTTCACCACCATTTGTCAAATGATAAAGAAGTTTTTGCAAACTGATCATGCTGATATCGATTTCATCTGCCCTCATTTGCCTTATGATTTGATCACTAAGCGGCCCTTCTATTGAATAGGATGCCAATGAACCGATTGTTTCAACATTCATGACTTTAAAATGCGATCTGTAAGACTCAATTGAATCCTTCCTGCCCTGAAGAAGGTAATATCGGTCTTTTAAAGCGTCTACCGTGTTGTCAATGATAATCTCCCCTTCGTCGATGATCAGCACCCTTTCAAACATCCCTTCCAGCTCATTGATCAAATGAGAGGAAATAATAAAAGTTCTCGGATTCAGAGAATAATCCTTTTGCAATTCGGTATAAAAGATCTCTCTTGAAACCGGGTCAAGCCCCACATACGGTTCATCAAAGAGGGTAATAGGCGCACGGCTGGCAAGTCCCATAATAATCCCAACGGTTGTTTTCATCCCTTTGGATATTTTGTTGTATTTTTTGTTCGTGCTCAGCTTAAACCGTTTGACCAAATACTGAGCATAATCATTGTCCCAATTCTCGTATAAATTAGCGGCTAAATCAAAAATCATTTTTACTTTCATCACTTCAGTCATCTCAAACGTCTTCCCTAATGTTTCCCTGGCTAGACAAATCTTATTTTGATTATCAGCGCATTGAGAGAAGTTATTTTGATCAATGATAATTTCTCCGTCACTCTGAAGCAACTGATGAGCAATGACCTTCAGAAGTGTCGTTTTGCCCGAACCATTTCTACCGATCAACCCCATGATCTGATTTTCTTCCAGATCAAAACTCATATTATTTAGGGCTTTGAATTTATCATAATAGTACGTGATGTTTTTAACGCTTAATTTGATCGGATTCATTTACTCCCCCTCCTTGTAATCATCAATCATTTTGATAATGTCGTTTTTTCCAATGTTTAGCTTTTCAGCTTCTTTCAGCATTTTCAGCATATAATTCTCAAAAAACACCTTTTTTCTCTCATTTTTGATAATCTTCCCGGCTTCATTCTCAACAAACATGCCTAAACCTCTCTTTTTATAAAGTATGCCTTTATCAACCAGTAAATTCAACCCCTTTCTCGCTGTAGCGGGATTGATTTGAAACGTTTCCGACAGATGATTGGTTGAAAATACTTGATCTTCCTCCTTTAAATCTCCCGCAATGATCATGTCCTCAATAATTTCAGCGATTTGCTGGAAAAGAGGCTCTGCAGAATCTTCGTTTAACTTCATAAAACACCTCCTTTGTTATATAGTTAGTTAGTGTGGTAACTAACTACTTATGTATTGTACTATATAGTTTTTAGTTTGTCAAGTTTTTGAACCTTAAACCTTGATTCAATCTATTAAAGCGTGCTATAATGCTTAAACTTTTTAAGGAGTGGTAGATATGAAAAGACTTATTTTAAGCATTGCCCTAATCGTGATTGCATCAACAATGATTTTTTCGGTCACGATCGATTTAACCGGTACATGGGTGGCGTCTTTTGAAAGACATGAAAAAGATGCTGGTTTTTTAACTGCTTATGACGGCCGAGTAATTTTTGTTTTTGAGCAGCAAGAAGATCAGGTGTTTAAAGGCTATAAGCAATTCATCGATCATTCCAGCAATTACAAAAGTGTTAAAGAACCTTTCAGCGGATTAATTGATCATGCCGGAAAAAAACTTTATGGTGCAGAACAAGTAGATGGCTATCTGTTCGGAGATATCATTTCAGAAAACGAGATCACCATTTATTATGTGGATTCAGAGGAAGAAGCCATAGTGGTTTATTACACACTACAAAAGGAAAACACCATACCAAACTTGATTGGTCAATGGACATCCGAAACCCAAGCCCGCTATGAAGCAGCAACCAATCAAATAGGCAAAGGCTTCAGTGGAACCTACATGATCACCGAACAATTCGGACACATTTTTACCGGTTACAAATTAGTCAAAACAGATTTAACCGATGAACTCCGGGAAGGATTTTCAGGCGTAATCTCCAAAGACGCTAAAAATATATATATAGCAGAACACAATGACGGATACACCTTCGCCGACATTATAGACACCAACACCATCCACCTTTACTACCTGGAAGACACCAATTTAAAAACAACCTACCAAATTCTAAAACGAGTGGAATAAGAATAAAGATAAACTTCTATGCTGAAATGGCTCGCCAGCTTTTCATCTCAAGTGTGCATGAAGTTTCCCCCTCGAAGGGGGAAACTTCTAAGCTGAAATTGCATGCCAGCTTTTCATCTCAAGTGTGCATGAAGTTTCCCCCTCGAAGGGGGAAACTTCTAAGCTGAAATTGCGGAGCAATTTCAGCAGTTGACTTAATCAT
>CAYYNI010000041.1:0-14151 GCA_964472765.1 uncultured Thermotogaceae bacterium
TCAGATCAGCTGGGGAGATATGGAAACGAAAACCCTTGTTCAATGGCAAAATCATTCACATATTCTGGACATGACACGTTGGGGAGACTATATTCTGGTTCCTTCCATGAGTGAGGAAAAGTTTTTTGCTTATAACCATCATCAAACCCTTCTGAAAGAAATTCAATGTGCAAAAGGCATCTTAGACATCGAAACTTACTCCGATGATGGAATCCTTTTATTGTCAAATTTTGATGAAGTGATCCAATTGTTTTCCAATCAATTTGAGTTGCTGGATGAGCAACCTGTGGGTCACTACCCGATCAAGATGTTGATTCATCAGGATAGGGTCTATGTATTATGCATGGATAGCGGTGAAATTAACGTATTTCAGCTAGTGAGGGATTGACGATTTTGATGAAAAAAAAGGTTATTTTGGCAATGAGCGGCGGGGTCGATAGTTCGGTTGCTTTGCAATTACTCCTGGATCAAGGGTATGATGTCCACGGGATCACCATGCAAAACGGCTATCTTTCTGAACAGGAGATAGCAAGGGCTCAAAAAGCTGCAAATCATTTCAAAATCAGCTGGGAAGTTGTTTTTGTCGAAAAAGAGTTTGAAAAAATGGTCATCAAGCCTTTTATTCGCTATTATGAACAAGGCCTAACGCCCAACCCGTGTGTCTTGTGCAACAGAGCGATAAAATTCGGCTTTTTATTCGATGTGATGCAGGAGAAATTTCCCCTTGCCTTCTATGCGACAGGTCATTATGCCCAAATAGAACAAAGAGACAATCTATTTTTTTTGAAAGAGGCCGTTGATTGTAAAAAGGACCAAAGTTATTTTTTGGGAACCATTCGGCCTGAGATTCTCAGTAAATTAATATTTCCCATTGGGGGATATTATAAAAGTGAAATAATTGAAATAGCAAAAAAAACTCCTTTTACACCTGATATAATCAATGAAAGTCAAGATATTTGTTTTATTCATGATCAGGATTACGCCTTGTTTCTTGAGCAAAAAGGCGTTGTAGAAAAATGTGGCAAGATTGTCAATCAACAGGGGGATGAACTGGGGAGTCATCGTGGCATCTACCATTACACCGTGGGTCAAAGGCGTGGATTAGGAATCACAGCTACTGAGCGGTTATTTGTAAAAGAAATGGATCCCACGACAAATACCATCGTTTTAGCCCCATTAAGAGAGATGTACAGTAATAGCTTGTCAGCCTTTCAGCTAAACAGATTTGTTACAGAAAAAAAGGTTTCGGAATTATCCAAAAAAATGTTAAAATGCAGAGTAAAAAGCGGCAGTCAAATGCACGACTGTCACATTTCGGTTGAGGATGATGAATTAACGGTCTTTTTTAGCGAACAACTATTCGCCATCACACCCGGTCAATTATGTGTTGTCTATAATAATGAAGGGTTGATAATGATAAGTGGAATAATCAAACAAAAATATTTTGATCGAACTCGGAATAACCAAGTAGATGGCTAAGCAAAAGCTGTTACTTTACAAACACTATCTTCTAAAAAGACTTCTGATTTTCATCATTTCCTTTACTGTTGCGATATCTTTGCTCTTTACAGTGGGTTTTTCCATCGTACAATCAAATAAGATCAAATCCATTGGTATGGAAATAACGCATATTCATTCTCAGAACCTTCAAACATGGCTTCAAAGTAGAATAATCGAGATGAAAAGTATCGTGCAAACACTGGGCGATTCTATTGATACGCATCAACCCCTTTCTCAAAGTCTATTCAAACCTTGTCAAGACCGACCGGGTTTTTTTGAAACGATTTTTATTTCAGATATTCAAGGAAATACAAACGACTGCTTTCAGGAAAATCACGACATCTCTCAAAGAGAATACTTCCAAAGGATTGTTCTCAACGGTCAAGAGGTGGTGATCAGTGATCCCCTGTTGTCGAAAACAAATAACAAGCCTTCGATTGTGATTGCCATCAAACTTCTGGATCAGGAGGGGAATCTGATCGGATTATTCGGAGGTACGATAAATCTTTCCGTGATCAGCGAGTTTCTTCAAACCATGAAGATTGATGAACTGGGTCAAACAGGTGTTATCAACGGCAAAGGCATGTTAGTTGCCCATTCTGATTTAGCTTATTCAGAAAGTGCTTATGAGCAATATCGTCAAACAGTTTCAGAAGAAGCCATAACACAAGTTCTAAAGGATTATAATGGTATTGTTGAGGTTTCTGTCGCCGGTTCAAACCCATCAAATGAGCTGCTTTTCTTCCAAACGCTGAATGATCCGGTGAATTGGAAGATTCTGATTCACATACCGAAAAGAGAATTTTATCTTGAGATCATCGAGATTACGGTCATTGCGTGGAGTTTACTGCTGGTTTGTATCGTTATTGTCACAATACTCCTCATTCGAGCAAGTAAAAGAATTACAGAGCCTTTGGAAAAAACAGTTCTCGAAATGAATCGGTTTACAATAAAAAATCTTGATTTTTCCCTTCCTGAAACAAAAATAAGGGAGATCAATCAATTGACCGAGACCTTTACCAAAATGTCAAATGAGCTTAAGCATTCAATTACAGGATCAGAAAAAGTTCGAGATGAACTGGCAGCCGCTTATGAGGAACTCAGTGCAAGTAATGAAGACCTGGAGCAATCCTATCAGCAATTAGAGAAGATGTCTCATAATTTGGAGGAGATCTTTGCCACTGCGACTCAAATCAATCAAGCCGGGCTAAAATCAGAGGAAGAATATTTGGACTTTTTATTGACGATGTTAATAGACATTATTGACAGTGCCGAGTACGGTAGTGTAGCTTTGTTTGAAAATGGTAAATGGCATTTTGTTTCTGCAAAGGGACATGATCTTAAAAAGCTTCAACAAATCGATTTGGATGTGGAATATCATTTAAAGACCGGAACAGTGCAAATCGTCAAAGATATCTTATCCAATGTATCAAAAATGCCTGAAGATAAAATGAAGGAAATCATAAAAGCCAGTAAACCCATTGGACATACCATGATTTCCGAATTGAAATTCAAGAATGCCGTTGTTGGGACGATTTCAGTCGATTCACCCCCAAAAGCTACACCCTTTACGAATTCGGATCTACGTGTTTTTGAGGCCTTTACCAATTTTGCCACGGCTTTTTTGGGATTGAAAAGATTGTTTAAGGCCCAAACGGAATTTCAGCAAAAGCTGATATTGGCCATGATTAAAATATTGGAAATTCATGATCCCTATACAAAGGGACATTCAGAGAACGTTGGGAAATTATCAGCTGAAATTGCCAAAGCGATGGGGTTTGATGAAGAACAAATTAATAAGATCTATTGGGCGGGATTAGTCCATGACATCGGAAAGATTAATATCCCGAATACCATATTACTAAAATCCGGTCGATTAACACGTGAGGAATATGATGAAATTAAGAAACATCCTGTCTGGGGAGCTGAAATCCTGGATACTTCCGATGATCTCGACATCATCGTCGAGGCCGTACGGCATCATCACGAAAGATGGGATGGACATGGTTATCCTTCTGGATTGTCTAAAACAGTTATTCCATTGTATTCAAGAATTATTGCTGTTGCTGACACTTTTGATGCCATGACTTCAGACCGTTCATATAAAAAAGCGGTTAGCGAGGAAATAGCCATTGAAGAGATTCAGAACAACAGCGGTAAGCAATTTGATCCATCAATCGTTGAAATATTTTGCAAAATCCGTCCTGTGAACGTGCAAGGGCGTCAAAAATAAACTCAAAATCGGAGTGATAAAAAGGAGTGAGAAATTTTGGAAGTGACAAATAGCATTTATGAAATTGGAAAACAATATGAAACACCCTTTGTACTGTTAGATACAAAACTCCTTGAAACAAATTATGAGCGTCTGGCTTCGATCATGGATAACATTGAAATTTATTATGCAGTTAAAGCAAACAGTCATCCTGAAATCGTCAAGACCCTTTTTAACAAAGGAGCACATTTTGATGTGGCTTCAAGAGGTGAGATAGAGTTACTGTTGAGTTTAGGAATACCTGGACATTTGATGAGTTTCGGCAATACCATAAAAAAGGAAAAGGATATTGCTTTTGCTTTTCAAAACAACATCGAAATGTATTCAGTAGATAGTGAGATGGAACTTGAAAAAATCGCCAATAATGCCCCGGCAAGTAAAGTATACGCACGTTTGTTAATGAGCTCTGATGACTCCGACTGGCCGTTGTCTAAAAAGTTCGGAACGGATATTGACCATGTCGTTCAGTTACTGATTCATGCCAAAAAGTTAGGATTAATTCCCTATGGCATATCCTTTCATGTGGGTTCTCAAACCTATAACAAATATAAATGGAAAGAAGCGATTGTTCAGGCAGGGGACATTTTTTATCAATTGAAGGAATATGAAAACATCGAACTGGAAATGGTCAACCTGGGAGGGGGAATGCCCATCCAACATACCAGACCAATCCCCCAGATCGAGGAAATTGGATTGATGATCAAAGAGTCAATCGAGGAATACCTGGTGGATGCAAAAAAACTTAGGGTTATTGTAGAACCGGGAAGATCAATGGTTGGAGATATTGGCGTTCTCGTCAGTGAAGTCATCCTGCGTTCCAGAAAACAGAAAGACAATTGGGTTTATATAGATGCCGGTGTTTTTCATGGGCTGCTTGAAACCATAGAAGATTTTCGTTATGAAATCATTGTAGAGGGAAAAGAAGAAGAAGAAACAGCCATATTCTCCCTTGCAGGACCTACATGTGACAGTGTGGACACAATTTACGATGAAGTGGAACTACCTGTCACCATTACAATGGGAGATAGGGTCTATTTTAAGAATGCCGGGGCCTACACGGTAGAATACGGAACTAACTTTAACGGTATTAAACCACCAAAAGCCTACATCATAAAATAATCAAACAGGGGGGATGGATTCCCCCCCCGTTTGATTTAGGAAGACTTTCCTCTGCACTCTATTTGTATTTTCTTGTAATGATGCTCGTTAACCAGGTAAAAAAAATCGTAAAGATTGACCACCGGGCAAATGTGATTGGGTATAATTTCAACCTTGTCACCAATTTGAACCTTCGAAGCGAAGTCCTCGTTGTTTACAACGGTATGTTCATCAAAAAAGGCATCTGTCCATACGCCATATTCTTTAAGATAACCATAACCGTTATTTTTGGTTATTCCTGATCGAACCATTTGGCCGGTTAAAGCCTTTGCGCCTGCGTTTAAAACAACCCTGCTCATGGTTGGCTTACTGATAACAGTAGATAGTACAGTTGCTGCACAGTAGTCGAAATTGTTGATGACAGCTGCTTGCGAAGCATCCATCAACGGATAGGTTCCAGGCCGAATTTCTGTTACACCCGTTAGTACTGGAGAAGTTAGAATAGATGGTGTTGAGCCTACACTGACCGTTTTGACTTCGATTCCTCTGGCCCTCAATAGATTGGCTATTTGGACTGTTTTCGCATGACTCTCATGGGATATTCTTTGACAGGCATCTTTTGAAGGGGCACCATAGGATTGTCCTTCATGCGAAAAAACGCCTGAAAATCGAACATTATCGGATTTTTCTATCAACCTTACTATGGCAAGGGCTTGTTCAAAGTCTTGAACCCCTGCACGCTCATCCCCGACATCTATTTCTATCAAAACATTTAAAGGATGTACTGATCCGGAAAATACTTGATTCGCTAATTCAACATGATAGGGATTGTCAACACCGACAGATAGTTGGCAACCTAATGCTATCAGTCTTTTTAAGCGAAGTAATTTTTCAGAATCGGCTATTTCATTGGCAACAAATAGGTTGTTTACGCCCGAATGGAACATACATTCGGCTTCACCTGTGGTTGCAACTGTTATTCCTTGACTGCCTTGTTTTATCTGCATTCTCGCAATTTCCGGAGTTCGATGCGTTTTTGTATGGGGTCGTAAATCGACTTTGTATTGATTAGCCAATTCTTGCATACGGGAGATGTTTTTCATCAAAACCGACTCGTTTATCAAGAGTGCGGGTGTGGGAATCGAGTCCCAGACGGTTATTAAAGGATTCAACAGATCACCTCATGATTCAATCAGATTTTGAATTTATCTATTTCTTGGTTTAGTTGATCGGCTAGCCCATTGAGCTTCTGCGTTGCCTCTTTCATGGTCTTCACGGATTTTGTTTGCCTTCCTACTTCGTTTACCAACGATTCTACCTGTTCAGAAGCATGTACCATCGACTGTGCCGATTGATCCATGGCGTTGGCGATTTCGTCGGCGGCTGCACTTTGTTCTTCAGAGGTATTGCTAAGGTTTTCCACTGAATCCAAAACGGTAGAGAGGTTTCTTGAAATGGCACTAAATTGCTGTAATGCGCTTTGTGCCTTTTCGTTCATATCATTAACAATATTGACAGTCTTATCCGATGCCACATTAACTGATTGAACACGATTTCCGATCTCTTTAAGCATTTTTGATATGTCTTCCGTGGCTTTTTGACTTTCTTCGGCTAATTTTCTGATTTCATCAGCCACTACTGCAAAGCCTTTTCCGGCTTCTCCGGCTCTTGCAGCCTCTATAGCTGCGTTTAAAGCCAAAAGGTTCGTTTGTTCGGAAATGCCTGAAATAGTTTGTACAATCTCTCCTACGTTCTTTGCCTGGACTTGTAATTCATCGACATATTTGGATGTTTCAGATGCCTGATTTTCAGCATCTTTGACGATAGTTGCCATCTTATTTAATTCTTCTTCTCCGGTTTTTGCAGAGTGGGACGTTTCATCCGTTCTCTCAAATAGTCCTTTGGAGATATCAGAGACATTTCGTGCTGAAGCGGCAATTTCCTCTATACCGGAAGTGACTTCTTCAATGGCTGCTGATGTGTCTTGAATATTTCTTTCAGTGCTATCCGAAATATCCTGTAATTCTTGTGAAACGGTGTTTGTTTCAACAGCTATGGCATCAAGTTCCCGGGACGACTGTTTCACATCGTCCATGGCCGATTTTACCTTGATGATTGTGTTTTTCATGGAAAAAACAATTTCTTGCATGGCTTGTTCAGCCAAACCAATCTCGTCTTTACGCTTAGCTGTTTTGTCAAATTCAACGGTCAAGTCTAAATTTTTCAGCTTCTCAGTCTTATTTAGCAGCGACTTCATGGATTTCTTAATACTGAAATGAATCATCAATGCGATGACTATTCCGATAACAACAGAAATCAACACGATAAAAATGATGATGATGTTGTTGGAATACATGCTGTCAACACTTTCGTCGCTACGTTTCTTAACAGCGTTTAAGCCGCTGTTGAATTGAGCATTTTGTTCTTCGTTGATCCTTTCGAGTTTCTGGAGAAGTTGATTGAGTGTATGATTGATCTCATCATTGATCACATTCAATGAAGCTATCTTTGATTCCTCTATTGCAGATTGTACCGATGCAACTTTATCTTGTAGGGTATTCACCCTGGTTGAAATCTGCGAGCTTCTATTCAATTGAACTTTAAGAGCTTCAATCCTGTCAACATATTCCTCCAATGACAGGGTAATCAGAATTGCAGCAACTGGGTCAAAAAGATCAAAACCGTATTTTGAAACGATTGTTCCTCTTTTACCTTCAGCAATAATGCGAGAAAGCATTTCGTTTTTGAAATTAATGATGGCTTCAACTTGTTGATCAGCATTATCCGGCTTTATCAATACTTCTCTTGTCATGAGCTTCAATTGGGTTAAGTCGGTTAACGGTACATTTTTGCCCAATAATTTTTCATTCCATAATAATTCTATTTCAAGTAGTCCGAAATTATGAATTCCGGCATCTTTCAGTAAGGCATTTCTAATCTCCAACTCTTGTTCTTCGGATAAACTGGGAAGAAGGCTGCCTTCTTCCTGAATACCGACAAAAACTTTATGGAATTCATCCAATGCAGCACTGCCAATTTCCTGAAAAGATTCTTCTCGCACCTCGGAAGGTTTGATATACAATGCCTCGCTGATTTCATGTTCTATGGCTCCAGATTCTTTTTGATTATCGATCATTTCTTTATTCATGGTGTTTAATTCGTTGGTGTGAAGAATTTCTTGGCTTTTGAAGTGATACACCTGATCAGCTTCCTGATCGATTGCCAACAATTCGCTTTTGACGGAGTCGTATAATTCCAGTTCTTTCGCTCGATTGGTGATCTGATTCATCTGAGCTGTCAATTGACCATATAAATCATCTAAAGTTTGTACATCAAAGACATAGCCCATTTTCAACAGAGTTTGCAACATCGCATCAATTTCCGTGGAAAACTGGCTCACTTGTTCATAATTTAAAAATTGGTCACTGACGGAATCAACTTCACCTTTAATGTTTGTTCCTTCCTCCTCAATCTTAGCAGAAGAAAGAAAAGTCAGTACTGAAATGACAACGAATAAGGCAATGAGTATGGTAAACCCGATGATTACTTTTTTTGAAATCGTCACTTTAAACCACCCCCGTGATTATTTTATTCATAAAGACTCATTTTTTTTATTCTACCATAAACAGCCCAACCTTTTTTGTTTCTTCATAAATTCTTTAACGTTATTTTTAATGCGCTTCATATTAGTTAGATTTCCTGACGAAAAACACAATGGCTATAAAATGAACCGAAAAACTAAGCAAAAGCAATCTTTAGTAATTTAATTAAGAATAAATCCTAAAAATCAAGCGAGAATGGATATGATATGATTTGAATATATTTATAAATGGTATATGATATAAATGTGATAGTTCATTCACATCTTACTTTAAACGACAACACAATGGAGGTGTTATTTTGAAATTGAAAGGAAAGGTTAGTGTCATCACCGGAGCAGCCAGAGGGATCGGAAGAGAAACAGCTTTGTTGTTTGCGCAAAATGGTTCCATAGTTTTTGCCTGTGATGTATTGGATGATGACTTGAAAGCTCTTGAAAACGAGGCAAAAGGATTGGAAGGTTCCATTACTGGGATGCATTTGGATGTGACCAACAGAGAGGAAATCGAAAAGGTTACCAATCAAATTAAAGAGGAATATTCCAAAATCGATATATTAGTTAATAACGCCGGAATAACTCGTGATGCTTTTTTGATGAAGATGACGGAAGAACAATGGGACCAGGTCATTAATGTCAATTTAAAGGGCATTTTCAACATGACTCAAGCTTGCAGCCGTTTGATGAAGGATGCGGGGGGAGTTGTTCTTTCAACTTCTTCAGTAGTCGGTGTTTACGGAAATATTGGGCAGACCAATTATGCTGCAACAAAATCAGGCGTAATCGGCATGACCTATACATGGGCAAAAGAGTTAGCCAGATATAAAATTAGGGCAAATGCAGTCGCTCCAGGATTTATCAAGACGCCGATGACTGAAAATTTACCGCAAAAAGTTTTGGATTATATGACAGAAAAAACACCGTTAAAAATGATAGGGGATCCGATTGATATTGCGAACGCCTTTTTATTCCTGGCAAGTGATGATGCCCGATACATAACCGGTCAAATTCTCGGTGTTGACGGCGGTCTGGTTATTTAAGCAGTTGCGGATAGTGATTTTAACTTTTTTCAATGTAAGGAGAAATCCGTGAGAAGAATTCCCAAATCCGAAAAAGGCGAAAATACTTGGAAATCCCTTTTTGAAAGTGCTCAGCGCATTTTTTTGCAAAAAGGATACCATAAGGCATCTGTGTTAGCCATTTCAAAAGCGGCGATGGTTTCTCCTGCTACATTTTACCAGTATTTTAGTTCAAAAAATGAAATATTTGAGATCATTTTGGAAACTTTTCAAAATGAATTCTTTAATTTGCTTGCCAGTATTATTCACTCAGAAACATCCATAGAAGAAAAAACAAAAATGCTTATCAATAGAGTGTTTGATACATTTTGGAATTTCAGATACGAGTATAAGGTTTTCCGAGAGGCTGAATTTATAGACAAAGGCTTATGTTTGAATTTTCACACAAAAATCAAACAAATATTGCAAGAGAGTTCCGAAATTAGCCCAATATCACAAAATCGAGATTCCTTTTTTTGGTTTTTATTCGGACCGATGTTTTACATTGCGGGTTATTGGATTTTGTGGAATGATTCACAGGTACCTCAAAAAACAAGAGAAACACTTTTAGATTTTTATTTAAATGGACTTTCAACCTCACCGTACGCTGTTGATGAATGCGTTTTTTCTACATTGAATGGTTTAATTGTGAACGATGAAAATACATTGAATAAGGGAGAACAAAGTAAAAAGAGATTATTGGATTCAGCCGAGGCACTCTTTGGGGAAAAAGGCTTTTTTGAAACAACCGTTCATGACATTTGTCGGAATAGTAAACTTTCAGCCGGAGCCTTTTACCTGTATTTTCCAAGCAAATACGAACTTCTATCCCAATTAATTCATAAAACCAGCAAAGAGTTACGATATGTTTTAAAAAAATACTCTGAAAGATTTACAGATAGAAGGGATATAGAAATTGCTTCACTGAAGGGATTTCTTGAGTTTTTTAAGCATCATTCCAATATGTATGGAGTCGTTAGAGAAAGTGAGTTTATCGATAATAAAATCACTTTGGCTTATTATGAATCATTAAAAAAACCCTATATTCATGTTTTAGATCAGGCGAAAGAGCACAAACAGATCAGAAACTACGATTCAGATGTTTTGGCCATGATTCTCATGGGAATCGGACATCTGTTGGGTCAATCACTATTAATTTTGTCTGATCATTCTGCCCCTCATCAGAGCGTGCAAGGTGAAAATTTTGATATCTATCTGAAAGCGTTGGCAGACATGATGATGAATGGAATAGCAAAAAGATCAAACAAAATAACCGATTAGGAGGAACAGATGAAAAAGATATTTATTACAGGAGCAAAAAGAACAGCGATAGGAACCATGGGAGGAACGCTTAAAAACACATCGGCAGTTGAGTTGGGTGTAATAGCCGCTAAAGCAGCGATGAAACAATCTAAGGTTAATCCTGAAGAAATCGACGAAACAATAGTAGGCAATATTCTTTCTGCGGGTCTGGGAATGGGTCCCGGTCGTCAGGTCAGTATTTATGCAGGTGTTCCTCAAGAAAAACCGGGTTTTTCTGTGAATATGCTCTGCGGATCCGGAATGAAATCCGTTATGCTGGGTGCAACTGATATTCTGGCTGGCGAGGCGGAATGTGTGCTCTGTGGTGGAACAGAAAATATGAGCATGGCGCCCTATCTGCTCACAAACGGTCGGTTCGGTTATCGACTGGGAGACGGAAAGATTGTGGATCATATGGTAAACGACGGCTTAACCGACATTTTTAATCATTACCACATGGGAATGACGGCTGAAAACATTGGCGACAAATATGCCATCAGCAGACAGGAGCAAGACCAGTTTGCATTCGAAAGCCAGGAGAAAACGGCGAAGGCAATTGAAGAAGGAAAATTCAAAGAAGAAATAGAACCGGTTGTGATTAAAGGAAAGAAGGCGGACATCGTTTTTGAAGTGGATGAACATCCAAGATTAACCGGTTTGGATAAACTTGCAAACTTGAAGCCGGCTTTTAAGAAAGATGGGGCAGTAACTGCAGGAAACGCCTCAGGGATCAATGATGGTGCATCCATGACGGTTTTAATGAGCGAAGAAAAATGTCAACAGACGGGTATAACCCCAATGGCTGAACTGGTTGCTTTTGCACAGTATGGCGTGGATCCGGCTTATATGGGATTGGGTCCTGTCGGTGCCATTAAAAAGGTTCTTCAAAAAGCCAACATGAAACTTAAGGATATTGAACTTATTGAGTTGAATGAGGCATTTGCAGTACAGAGCCTGGGTGTGATCAAGGATTTGACTCAAGAACATAATGTATCGAAAGAATGGTTAATGGAACGAACAAACGTCAACGGGGGTGCAATCGCTTTGGGGCATCCCATCGGTTGTTCCGGAAACAGAATCATTGTAACACTAATCTACGAGATGAAAAAACGTAATCTCAAATACGGACTTGCCAGCTTGTGTATTGGCGGCGGAATGGGAACAGCAGTCATCATCAAGAATCTGTGATTCATTAACGATTCAAAGGTTTTTCTTTTTTCTTTTTTCTTTTTTTATTTAAATTTATTCGGAGTGGAGGACTTTTTATGTCTGACGAATTGATTGGTATCAGGGGAATTGGTACTTATTTCCCCAAAAATATTGAAAGTGCTCAATATATTGCCGAACAATCAAACATTCCCCAGGATGTTATTGAAAAAAAGTTCGGTGTCATAAAAAAAACCGTTCCAGGCCCTGATGATACAGCCAGTAACATGGGTTTGAGGGCTTCACAGAAGGCTTTGATGAATGCGAACATCGATGCTAAAGCCATTGATTTGGTCATTTGGAACGGAGCACAACATAAAGATTTTCCTTGTTGGCTCGCAAGTCTTGATGTGGCGTATCGTTTAGGCGCAACCAATGCCTGGGGCTTTGATATGGAAGCCATGTGTGGGTCGATGATGGCGGGTTTCGAAACGGCAAAGAGCCTTATGAGAAACAACGATGAAATCAAAACGGTTTTATTATGCTCCGGTTACAGAAACAACGATCTGATTAGCTACAAAGAACCTTCCACCTCTTTCATGTTTGACATTGGCGCCAGTGGAGCTGCAGTGGTATTGGAAAAAGGATATGACAAAAACGTCATCCTGGAGTCCGCTTTTAAAGGAGACGGTTCTTTTTCCAGAGGTTGTGTTGTTCCTGTTGGGGGGAATGATCGATGGCCTTTAAAGAAAGATGATGTTGAACATGTCCATTTCAAAATCCAGGGAGATCCTAAAGAATTTAAAACCAAACTGGGAGAAAAAACCTTGCCGAATTTCTTTTGGGTGATTCGGGATGCGTTAAGAAAATCGGGATATTCACAAGAAGATATTGATTATCTCGCCATTTTGCACTTCAAGCGATCAGCCCATGATTTGATTCTCGAAGAGCTTGGTCTTAACGATGAACAAACAACCTATCTTGACGAATACGGTCATATCGGTCAAAATGATCAAATTATTTCTTTAGAAGAAGGCCTAAAGAACAACAAGGTTAAAGATGGAGATGTCATAGTCATGGTTGGTGCCGGTTTGGGATTTGTTTGGGCATCATCTGTCATTCAATGGGGTCAATACAAAAGCGGGGAGTGATTCTTTTGAACGGTTTTTACAAAGATTATGAATCAAAAAGAACCAGTTGCGAACAGGTTTTATCTCACATCAAAACAGATGATGTGATCGTTTGCGGAATGGCAGCGATGGAGCCTCAGCAATTTTTGACCGATTTGCATACGATAGCACACCGGGTTAAAAACGTAGGCGTTTACACCTGTTTGAATATGAAACCTTACGACTTTTACATGAAAAAGGATTATGAGGGTTCGTTTATCAATGATTCATGGTTTCATAACGGCGCCATTCGAAGCGCTATAAAAAGTGGATTAAAAACGGCCACCTATGTACCCAACAACCTCCATGAAGCAGGAACGAATCTATTGTCATTGCAGGATCCGGATTATTACATCGGTATCGCTTCTGAAATGGATGAACATGGCTTTTTTACGGTTTCTTTAAGCGCCACTTATGAAAAGGATGTCATTGAGAAAGCCAAAAAATGTGTGTTTGAGGTTAATAAAAATGCCCCCAGAACGCATGGTGATACTCAAGTTCATATTTCTCAAGTTGACTGGCTTTATGAAGTTGACTACCCTATTCCTGAACTTCCTGATAGTCAAGCTACTCAGACGGATGAAATGATTGCAGGATACATCGCCGAACTGGTACATGACGGTTCTACGCTTCAAATCGGCATTGGGGGCATCCCCAATGCCGTGGCAGGTCTTCTGAAAGATAAACGGGATTTGGGTATTCATACGGAAATGTTTACCGAATCCATGATTGATCTGTTCGAATTGGGTGTCATTACGAATGCAAAAAAAACCCTTTGGCCGGGTAAAGCCATCTGTACATTTGCTTTGGGATCGAAGAAGATGTATGACTTTATCCAGGATAATCCTGGAGTATGGCTGTTAAGAGGTAATTACGTTAATGATCCCTACGTTATCGCACAAAATGACAACATGGTCAGTGTCAACACGGCCATTATGGTGGACCTTACCGGGCAAGTCTGCTCGGAATCCATCGGTACCACACATTTTAGCGGAACGGGTGGGCAAT
>CAYYNI010000042.1:0-14020 GCA_964472765.1 uncultured Thermotogaceae bacterium
GCCTTGAGAAATTCACTGATCCCTACGATAACGATTATCGGGCTCACTTTTGGAAGCCTTCTTGAGGGTGCTGTCTTAACGGAAACCGTTTTTTCTTGGCCCGGCTTGGGAAGATATATCACACAAGGGCTCTTGTTCCTGGATTACAACTCGGTTATGGGTGGAACACTGTACATTGCCTTTGTTTATTCCATTGCAAATCTGGTTGTAGACATATTATATGCTGTTTTAGACCCAAGGATGAGGACGTGATTGTATGAGTGAAACGACAACAAAAACAAAGACCGGATGGCTCCATTTAATGAAACCTTATTTTGAAGATATGAAACATACCATGTATCTTTGGAGGAGGAATAAACTGGCCATCGTCGGATCTGTTATTATAGCCGCTTTTTTATTCATCGCCATATTCGCACCACTGTTAACCCCGTATCAACCGGATATCCAAAATTTATCCGAAAAACTTTTGGCACCAAGCTCCCAACATCCTTTCGGTACTGATCAATTCGGCAGAGATATCCTATGCAGAATCTTATACGGGTCCAGAATCGCCATTCAAATTGTGTTGATTGTAACAATCATCAGCAGTTTCATCGGTATTTCAGTTGGCGTTACCGCCGGGTATTTTGGCGGAATCGTTGATGAGATCCTCATGAGAATTACGGACATGTTCCTGGCCTTCCCCAGATTGGTACTTGCAATGGCGTTCGCCGCTATGCTTGGGCCTAATCTGACTAATATGATCATCGCCATTTCTTTGGTGAATTGGACGCCATATGCCAGAATATCAAGGGCAGAAGCCTTGAGGGTCAAGGGGCAACCCTTTATTGAAAGTATTCGTTCCATGGGGGCCAGCAATTTTCGAATCATGTTCTCCCATGTGCTTCCCATGACCATATCTCCCGTTTTGGTTCAGTTAACCCTGAGAATGGGAACGATCATCATTACTGCCGCAGGACTTGGATTCCTGGGCTTGGGTGCGCAACCACCCAGTCCTGAATGGGGGGTCATGGTTAGTGACGGAAGAAGTTATCTCATTGATCAATGGTGGGTTTCTACCTTCCCCGGATTAGCCATCGCCATTGTCGTGTTTGGATTTAATTTGTTGGGAGACGGTATAAGAGACATGATGGATCCCAGGCTGAGGAGGTAAAGAGCATGGAAAAGAGAGGAAATTTACTGAACGTCTCGGATCTGCATGTCGTTTTTTACACCTACAGAGGTGTGATTAAAGCCTTGAACGGCGTGGAACTGTGGATGGATAAAGGTGAAAGACTGGGGGTTGTGGGAGAAACCGGCTGCGGAAAATCCGTCACTTCCAGAGCCGTCATGAACCTGATCGAAGACCCCGGAAAGATCCTTTCGGGCAGTGTATTGTTCGAAGACAGGGATATTTTAAAACTCAAAGAGTCCGAGGTCAGAAAAATAAGAGGTAACGAAATATCCATGATTTTCCAGGAACCCAAATCATCGCTGAACCCCGTTATGAACGTGGGCTTTCAAATTGCCGAGGTGTTGGGTAAAGTTAATAACAAACCCATCAAAAGTCAATATAAACCAGCAGCCCAAATGCTGGAGTTTGTTGGACTGGATTCTGAGCGTGTGATGACCATGTATCCCCATGAATTATCAGGGGGCATGGCACAACGTGTCATGATCGCCATGGGATTGGCGCCAAAACCGAAACTGCTGATTGCCGATGAACCCACATCGGCATTGGATGTAACCATACAAGCTCAAATCCTGGAGTTGTTGGATGATTTGGTTGAAAAACTGGGAAATGCCGTCATGCTGATCAGTCATGATATGGGTGTGGTGGCAGAATTTTGCAATAAAATTCTGGTGATGTATGCCGGGAACTCCGTTGAATACGCTTCTACAAAAACGCTCTTTAAAAATCCGCTTCATCCTTACACCACAGGGTTATTGAAAGCCGTCCCTCAAATCGGAAGAACCGATGAGTTAAAAGCCATCACAGGAACCGTTCCCGATCTTGTGGATCCGCCCTCCGGGTGCCGATTCCACAAAAGGTGCCCGCAAGTCATGGACATCTGCAAAAAAGAACGTCCGCCTTTTATCCAAGTGGAAGACGATCATTATGTAGCCTGTCATCTTTGGAACAACAAGGAATCATCCGATGAACAAAAAGGCGGTGAATCTCAATGAGTGAGAATCTTCTTGAAATCAAAAATCTTGAAAAGCATTTTAAACTGAAAAAAAGCATCTTCTCAAAGGTCAGGGTTGTTCGTGCAGTGGATAATGTCACCTTTTCCATACCAAAAAACACCACCTACGCCGTTGTGGGTGAATCGGGTTCCGGGAAAACAACATTGGGAAGAACCCTTCTGAAACTGATTGAACCCACCGGCGGTGAGGTTTTCATCTCAGGGGTGAATATCCTGAATCTCAGTAACAAAGAGTTTATGGAATACCGAAGAAAAATGCAAATCGTTTTCCAGGATCCATACAATTCCCTTCACCCGAAAAAACTCGTGAAAACCATTATTGGTGAAGGCATGAAGATTCATTTCAAAGGCATCGGGGAAGAGGAAATCCGAAAAAGAATCAAGGATGTATTAGAGCAGGTTGGATTGCGTGAGGAACACATGTTCAGATATCCCCACGAATTTTCCGGTGGACAGCGTCAGAGAATTGCGTTTGCAAGGGCTATTGTTCTCAATCCGGAATTCATCGTCTTGGACGAACCCACATCCGCTTTGGATGTCTCCGTTCAGGCTATGGTTTTGAAAATGCTGAAAGAAACCAAGAAAGATGTCAATCTCACCTATTTGTTCATCACCCATGATTTGTCAGTTGTTGACTACCTGGCTGATTATGTGGCGGTACTCTATTTGGGGCAAATTGTTGAAAAGGGTAAAAAAGACGATGTCTTTAAAAAGGCCGCTCATCCTTATACCGAACTGCTTCTGAATTCGAATCCTATCCCCGATCCATTTTTAAACCGGGATAAGATCATTGCAAAAGGTGAAATACCCAGTCCCATCAACCCACCATCGGGTTGCAGATTTCACACCCGATGCCCTTATGTTCAGGATATTTGCAAAACACAAGAACCGGAAGAAAGAGAAATCGAAAATGGCCATATCGTCAAATGCCATTTTCCGCTGATATAAAATAACGGGGGAGGTCGTACCTATGGAATTTTTGTCAATGCCATTGCCGGAATCAATAATCGATTGTGAAAAACAGGGGCTTTACAAATTGGCCGAACAAAAAATCAAGGGGTTTCTTGACAAAGAGATTCCTGATTTGCTGCGAAGCCGGCTGGAATACGAACTTTATCGATTGAGCCGGGTTAGAAAAAACTATTTATTTGAAGAAGATGAAGCACTCAATCAGTTAAAAACCAAGATAAAAGACTTTACATCTGAAGAGTTTCAAATTCTGAAAAAAGAAAAAAGGCTGGATTTTGTAACGATTGAGGGTAAAGACTGTTTTGAAGGACGGTTTGCAGATAATCTTTGCTTTGCCGAACAAGCGTATATGGCCAGAAAGATCCCCGATCCCGCACGTGAAGCCTCGAAACAATTACTGCATAAAAGGCTGGACGAATTGCTTCGTGGGGATTCACCGAAAGCCTATCGTGTAAAAGGCACCATGACGAAAAAGCTGTTAAGCGCTCCTGAAAACGCAAAAATCGTCAAATGCTGGTTACCTTTGCCCAAATCTGATCTTCAGCAAAGGGTCTCCCCGGAAATCAAAACAGATTTGAAGGAATTCACGGTTTCCAGAAACAACCATCCTCAGAGAACGCTTTATGCCCAAAAACCTTATAGTCGCACTCAGGAAATATCATTTAGTGTTTCATTTGAGTATCGGATTACAGAAATTATCTCCAATGTGGATCCCTTACAGGTCGTTGCCCCCAAGCTGAATATGGATGCCTATTTACAGGAACAACTGCCTCATATCGTCTTCACGCCGTATTTAAAACACCTGGCCAATCAAATCAAGGGGGATGAGAAGAACCCCTATCTGATCGCCAAGCGATTGTACGACTGGATCACCTTACATGTCCGCTACTCTTTCATGAAAGAGTATAAATATTATGAAGACCTCTCCACTTATGCCGCCACAAACCTCAAAGGCGATTGCGGGGTTCAAGCCCTTCTGTTCATCACACTATGCAGGATATGCGGCGTCCCCGCAAGATGGCAATCGGGTTGGTATGCCAATCCCGCATCGGTGGGCAATCACGATTGGGCCTTTTTCTACTGCGAACCTTATGGATGGCTGCCGGTGGATTGTTCATTCGGTGGTGCCAGAAGAGACCGGGAAGAATATAGGGCTTTTTATTTCACGAATCTGGATGCTTTCAGAATGGTCACCACCACGGGATTCATGGCACCTTTCTTCCCCGAAATGCAGTATATCCGGTCAGATCCGTATGACAATCAATCCGGAGAAATGGAAACCGATGTGGGTCCGGTTGAGGGGGAAGAAACCCTGAATATCAAAGAAATCGTACAATTTGAAGAAATCACTGAAAAACAGGAAGGGAAGGACTAACGATGAGTGTGATTAAGGATTTGCAGTTTAAACAAGAGGAATTTGAGTATGAGGTTCCATTTCATATCACCAACAGCGTGGCAACAACATCCAAAGTCATCACGGTGGAGTTGCTTTTAGACAATGGTGTTGTAGGACTTGGGCAGGCTTCCAGATCTTTCCGTGTCAACGGGGAAGTATATGAAGGCTTGTTGAAATATCGGGAAGAAATGCTGGACAAAATTAAAGGGCTCGATACCAGAAATTACCGACTTATTTTTGATCAAATTGATAAGTTTTCACGTACGGCTCCCAGTTTAAAAGCCGCCGTTCAATTTGCGGTTTTGGATGGCCTGAGTCAATCGATTCATATGCCGGTCTATCAGCTTTTGGGTGGTCGAAAAGAATATGTAGAATCAGATTTAACCATCGGTATTGACACGCTGGAAAAAACCGTAATCCGTGCTAAAGAGGCTTTTGACAAAGGATTTAATATGTTGAAATTAAAAGTGGGAGAAAACCTGAAACACGATATCGATAGGGTTCTTGCTGTATCACAAGCCACGCAAGGCGCTGGATATATTGTGGATGCCAATTTAGGCTACACGGCTAAAGAGGCCATTCAGTTTGCCGATCAGATGTACAAACATTCGGTGAACATCCGCATTTTCGAACAACCGGTGGATGTTTATGATTTCGATGGCATGAGGCTGGTGAGGAATCATTGTTATTATCCGGTAGGTGCCGACGAAACATGTAAAACCAAATACGATGCCCTGCGGTTAGTGCGGGAGGACTGTGTGGATTATATCAACATCAAACTCATGAAATCCGGTCTTTCAGATGCATTGGCCATCGTGGAGATTGCTCAAACGGCAAACAAAAAACTGATGATCGGTTGCATGGGAGAAGCCGGAATCGGTATTGGCCAAAGTGTTCATTTTGCCTGTGGTACAGGCGCTTTTACCTATCATGATCTGGATTCCGGATTTCTGCTAAAAGATGCCCCGTCGGTACGTTACCGAGCCGATGGTAATAGACTGTATCCCACATTCTGAGTGATATGATGCTGTGTTATCTAAATGGTTCATTAACAGACAAGGATCAAACAAACATCCGAATTGAAAACAGGGGCTTTACATTTGCAGACGGTTTATTTGAAGTCATCCGTATCATTGACGGCGTTCCGCTGTTTTTAGAGTCCCATTACAACCGAATGAAAGAAAGTGCTATTTTTTTCCGCATTCCTTTTTCCTACACCCTGCAAGAATGTTACAGGCAATCGGTTGAATTGATTGAAAAAAACGGTCTATATGACGGCGAACTTTATTGGGAGTTGACCAGAGGCGATGACGCTTTTCGTGAGCATGGGTTTCGTGAAGAACATCAGGGAACCTTTATCATCCTAACCATTCCTTTGAGGCATATCAATCCTGATAATTGGGAAAAAGGGGTTTCTTTGACTTTATATCCCGATTTAAGGCATCAACTGTGCGAACATAAAACAATCAACCTGTTGGCCAACTGTATGGCTAAAAACTTTGCCTATTCTCAAGGCGCTTATGATTCCATGATGTTTCGCCAGGAAAAAGATGGGAGAAAATATATTACCGAAGGCGGAAGTTCCACCTATTTTTTAGTTAAAGACGATGTGATTGCCACACCTGAAATCGACAACATCCTGCCGGGAATCACGAGGAAAAAGGTCATTTCACTGTGTAAGGACCTTCAAATCCCCCTGATCCAAAGGCGGGTGTATGTGAACGAAATCAAACATGCCCAAGAAATCTTCTTAGCCAGCACCGTCTCCAAGGTAATGCCCGTAAAAAAGATAGGTGATTTGGTTTACCCCGTAGACGGGAAGATCACCCGTACACTTATGAACGCATTTGCCCAACTGATTGAAACGCAAATCAGCGAAGTCAACCAAATGATAAAAGAGGGAATGTGACCTATGGCGATATTCAAACTCTTAAAGAATCTGAATGTTTTTTCTCCTCAAAGCCTTGGGAAAAGAGATATCCTCATCTATGGCACACAGATCGTCAAAATGGCTCAAGACATTGAAACACCTTTTGCTGATGAGACCGAAGTTGCTGATTATTCAGGCTTTTACTGCTTTCCTGGATTTGTAGACGGTCATGTCCACATTATCGGCGGCGGCGGAGAAGGGGGGTTCTTTACCCGTACGACTCCTCAAAGCGAACAAGACTTTTTCATGTCGGGAACAACTGCCGTTATAGGTGTTCTGGGAACAGACGGCATCATGCGAACCCATCGGGAATTGTTGGGACAGGCAAGGAAATTTTCCCACAACAAGCTGAAAACCTATCTCATGACGGGCAATTACGCCCTTCCTCTGGTCACACTCTTGAAAACCCTCCAGGAAGATATCATGTTCATTCCGGAGTATATTGGCATTGGTGAAATAGCCATATCCGATCACAGGGGATCCGGAATCACTCTGGAGGAATTCAGGCGAATTCTCCTGCAATCAAGGGTTGCCGGGATGCTCAGCGGAAAATTCGGCAAAGCCATTATTCACGTCGGGGGTATAAAAACCGGGTTGGAATTGCTTCGGCAAGCGGTATCCATCGGCGACATTTCACCCCATCAAATGCTTCCCACCCATATTTCAAGAACCTCCCAAACATTAGATGAGGGGAAAGAATGGATTCTCACATATGGCGGTTTCATTGATTTCACCGCCGGCGAACAAGCCATTGAAGCGATCAACTGCTTGCTTCAAGACCATGTACCGGCTGAGAAAATTTTGTGTTCATCCGATGGATGGGGATCGATGCCGGTTTTCGATGAAAACGGAAATTTTGTTTCAGTCAAAACCGCTCCGGTTGACACACTTTATAAGGGCTTTATCAATCTTGTTACACAAAAAGGCCATTCCATAGAAACCGTTTTAAAACTTTTTACTTCGAATGTATCCGATTTCTTCGGCATCTCGAAAGAAGGTTATGGTTATCTTCGAGAGGGAGGCATCGCCAGTTTTGTTTTGGCTGACCAAGACTTGAAGATTAAAGAGACATTTTCTCAGGGAGAACGAGTTTTTTCATCCTAAACCAAAACCCATAATACTCCTAATCAAAAAAGAACGGGCTTTTCAGCCCGTTCTTATACTGGTACGTCTATCAGAATGACATGGATATGAGAATATCCAAATAATCTTCTTCCCATACCTCTACTTCGTTATAAGGGGCAATTCCCAGGAAAACCAGGTATTCACCGTAAAGATTTCCCTCCCAGTCGGATTCGGAGTAAAGACTGATCCAGCCTTTATACCCGCTAAAATCCATTTCGTAGGTGACTATTGAGCCAAAGTCTCCAAAAGACGGGCTTGTACTCACCAGGTTGTAAGCTCCCAAACCGGATAAATACGTCTGATACAATTCGTTAAAAACATCCTTTTCAAGGACATAATCATATGTTTCACCGACAAATATCTTGGCCATGGCAACCCCTTGATAAACCAGGTCTGTCACTTCGCCATCATCTGTTAAATAAAAATCGGTTGTAAAACGCTCCGGATACCAGAAAGAAAAATAATCCCCTTGAGCTTCTTTCCACCCGGCAGGTAATTTTGCCAAATAAATCTCATTTTTGATACAGTAAGCCAGTTTCTCACCCAGGTTCTTCCCCAAAATGGCTACGGTTTCCTCTTTTTCTTCCTTTTCTATGGGCTTATTCACTTTTTCAGGCTTTTCAGTGGTCATGGCCTCAATAAGAGAGCCGGCAATTCCTTCTATCCAACTGTTTAACTGTTCCTGATCGGTATCTGCCTGGTATTGCATCGGTTCAAAAAACAAGAGTAAAACAGAGCCCGGTTGAATATCTTCATTGGTTTTACCCTTTTGGTAAACCAGCATGATGGGGTTTGTGATCTTCTGATCATACATATAAACTCTTGTGAAATAAACCACTTTGTTATTCGGGTATTCCTTAAACTTTTCAAATCCTCTCTCTCCTGTTGGCTTATTGCCGTACAGGGTCTTTAAAAGCGTACTCATCAATTCATCGATCTGATAAGCATCCAGTTGATATAAAAAGAGCTGTGCGAAGGTTTCTCCATTGGCATCGGTTATTTTACCGTCGTAATTCACGCCGGTTCTAATCGCTTCTGAACTAAAACCCATGGGCACTTTAAAAGAGAGATCGCCCATTTGGTTTTCCTTCCAACCCGGAAGAGTGGGAGACTTAAAACCTTCTTGAAAAGCGATTAAGAGGGGATCAATCGTCCTCAGATTCAATCCTACTGATTCTTGGTTTGTCGATTCTGTCGCCTGTTGCGTTTGCGTTGCTTCTAAAGTTCTTAAGCCGAGCATCCCTTCTGAAAACATGCTGGTCAGTGCAAAACAAAGCAGGAGGAACAAAATGAACACATTTTTCTTCATAACAAACATCTCCTTATTGGTTTATAAGACAATTTTGCCTGTTTTCATTATTTCATCGATCATAGCCTTATTATAAGTCACTGTTCGTTAAAAGTCAATTGATCCGATTCAAAATCCGCATTTTTTTCCCCTTAAGCCTTTGATAATGATATAATCATCGATGATAAAAAGGTTTCGCCAAATTTTAACCTGAGGGATTGGCATGGAAAAAAGCACGGTGAATATCGGAAAAAGAACCTTCTTAATAGCGGTGATCATTTTGCTGGTTCTCATGACAATGGCGGGTATTCTCACCAGGGTGATTCCCACCGGAATGTTTGAACGTGAGATCATAGACGGAACACAGAGAATTGTTCCCGGAACATTCGCTTACTCCTCACAGGCGCCACTGGCTTTTTGGCGGGTGTACACTGCACCGATTGAAGTGCTGTTTGCCCCCGGAAATATCACGATTATCGGGATTATTTTGTTTTTGTGCATCATTGGCGGCTCTATTAATGTCCTGAATAAAACCGGTGTTTTGAGTAATCTGATTGCACGGATTGCCATGCGCTTCAAGGAAAGAAAACACCTGCTGCTTGCCGTCATCACGTTCATTTTCATGTGTTTGGGAGCCTTTATGGGCATATTCGAAGAGGGGATTGCCCTGATCCCCATTGTCATCACTTTGGCGTTTCAACTGGGATGGGATTCTCTGACCGCCTTGGGTATGGTATTATTGGCATCCGGATTTGGCTTTTCTGCAGCTGTTTCAAACCCTTTTTCGATTGGTGTGGCACAAACCATTGCCGGTATTCCTGTTTTCTCGGGATCTTTTTTAAGGCTGATCATCTTTTTTATCGTTTATCTGGTGGTATTGCTCTTTTTGCGCAGCCACGTGAAACGCATTGAATCCAATCCAAAGCTGTCTTCGGTTTACGAGGAAGACAAACACCGAAAAAAACAAGTATCCGGAAACACAGAAATCAAAGCAATCGATGATAAAAAAACCCGTGACGCAATCGGCTTTTTTGCCATGATCCTGGTCGTTCTGTTTATTTACCTGGTTGTTGCCACCTTCAACCCTTTCATTGCCGATTACTCTCTGTTAATCATTGCTTTTTTGTTCCTGATTGCAGGAATCGGATCGGGGTTGATCATGAAGGTGGGACTTAAAGCCGTGGGTCAATATTTTACAGAGGGTCTTTTGGGCATTCTTCCCGGTGTGTTATTAATTCTACTGGCAAGCTCTGTTAAGCATATCATCTCAGAAGGGGCCATTATGGATACGATTCTGAATGCCGCTTTTGTCAGCATGGAAAACGCCTCACCGTTTACCGCCATTCTCACGATTTATGCCCTTGTCCTGTTTATGAACTTTTTCATCGGATCCGCCAGTGCCAAGGCTTTCCTCATTATGCCCATCGTAGCACCCCTTTCTGAAATGATCGGGTTGAATAAGCAACTGGCCGTTTTGGCATTTCAATTCGGGGACGGTTTCAGCAACATCATCTATCCGACCAATGCCGCTTTACTCATCAGTTTGGGACTCACTACCGTGTCCTATACCAAATGGTTTAAATGGACCATAAAAATACAATTGGTTATGTTCGTTTTAACGATAGGCTTCCTTTATCTGGCTTTGAAGATCAACTACTGAGGCTGTCGATGAGCCCTTTGAATCAGGCTTGCTAACCGAATAATAGAAGGTGATTGAATGGTTGATTACATGAAATATTACAGCAAAACTTATGAAGCGTCACGAAACGCCTTTCATCAAAGCGTTAATGATTATAAAGACGACTGGGATGATGTGAGAATATGGGACTCAGAAGTTGTTGAGAATCATTTTATCGACTTCGCTCAGTTTAATGCTCCGATTAAGCGGAATTTATTGTGTTTGACGAGTGGTTTACATGGAATTGAAGGCTATGTGGGAGCTGCGGTGATGAAGTATTTTGTTGACCAATTCCGGGGTTCGTTGTCAACCCAGGACACCACCATTTGTTTGGTGCACGCCATCAATCCCTACGGTATGGCAAAATACGAGAGAAACAATGAAAACAATGTGGACCTAAACCGGAATTTTGTCAGAAATTGGGATAAACTCATACCCAACGAAGCCTATCTGGCCGCAAGAGATTATTTTGAAAGTACCACCGTTCTGGGCGATCCTATTTTTAATAAAATTGACTTTTTCTTTACCACCCTTGGCCAACTCATCCGGATAAAACCGGAGCCGTTCAAAAATGCTTTGCTAAGCGGTCAATACAACTGTCCCGATGGTCTTTATTATGGCGGCAATGGATACGAACGGTCCACACAAATCATGATGGATCTGTATGAGAACCTGTTTAAAGAAGATTTTCAGCAAATGGTTTTCGTTGATCTTCATACGGGTTATGGACCAAAAGACAAGATGTTGATTGTTAATTCCGCTTTGGAAAAATATTCTTCTGAAAAGTTAAAAACCCTTTTTTCTTACCCGGATGTCAAAAAAACGGATAAAGAGGAATTTTATGCCATCAACGGCGATATGACAGACTATTTATATCATTTAAAAAGGGTTCACGCTCCTGAAAAATCATTCTACGCCTGCGCCTTTGAATTTGGAACGTATGGGGATGATCTGGGAGGAATCCTTAAATCCCTGAGAAACACCATCAATAGCCGAAAACTTAAAAAAGGCATGGTTGCACCCGCTTATCTGGATCAATACCGTTCGGAATATACCCAGATGTTTTACCCTTCGGATCATCTCTGGCGTGTGGATGCCCTAAAACAATCAGAAAAGGCCCTGAGAGGCATCTTCAAGGCCTTCAACTATCTCAAATGATACAAAGGTTCAAAATTCCTTTTTTTTGAACACTTCTAAGCCTAACCAGAGGATCACCGCTGTGAGTGCCAGTAAACCCACAGAATAAACACCGTCGAAGGTCCCTTTTGTGACAACCGATTGTCCCAGTATGTACGGATAGGGATTCAGCCATTTTGTTCCCTCAAACATTGAAAAGAAAGGCAATCCAAATGCTACAAGAATCCCGGCTAAAACGGGTTTGATCTGGTCGTTGAAAACGATGGAAAAAAGCAGAAACAAAGCGTAAAAAAATGTCACACTAATTAGCTGTTGAACAATCATGGCCAGCAGTTGTGGCGTAAAAGCGACTGAATAGCCGGATAACATCATGACGATCGGTGCGATGAACACAAAAAACAGGGTGATTCCCATGACAACCATATACCCCGGTATGACTTTTCCCCAGAAGATTGCCGGCCGGTTTTTCTTGGACAATAAAAAGAAGATCGTTCCTTTATCCACCTCTTTTGAAAACATTGGAAATACCATAATGAGGACAAACAAGGGGAGAAACTGGCCAAAATTCTTGGAATACCACTGAGACAGAAGGAAAAACTGATCGTCTTCCACCATTTTGGAAAGTTGTGAGGTTTCAGCCAATATATTCTTAAAAAAATCCGGCAGATTTTTCATCTGTTCGCTGTCAAAGTTCATCTGTGCCATAATTTCATCGATAAATGGTCTGGTAGCGATTAAGACTACCAGCATCAGCACAAAAAAAAGAACAAATAAGACGATTCTGAATTGCATCTCCATCATCGTTTTCTTAAGCATACTGTTTCCCCCTTAGTAGCGTTTGAAAAAACATCTCCAAATTGGGAACCACTTCTTCCGCCTGTTCAGCTTGTCGAAGGGAACGGATGGTCTCTTCATCCGCCGTAAGAATGACCCGCTTTTCCCTGTCCTTTTGGGATGAGAGAAATCCACATTTGTCGGGCAACCGATAATCCAGGGGCAGGTAAAAAATCCTGAAATTCGCTTTGATATCATCGGTATAGCCTGAAAAGAGAATCCTGCCGTCAAAAAGAATGGAGATTCTGTCTGCGATCTTCTCCACCTCTGAAATGATGTGGGACGTATATAAAACGGTTTTTCCATCAATCACTAAATTGCGAATAATCTCCAACACATCATCCCGCCGGATGGGATCCAACCCCCAAGTCGGTTCGTCGAAAATATAGAGGGATGCCTTTTGAGCCAAACACAGACTCAGATACAATGACGTTTTCATGCCATGGGAAAAGCCTTTGATCTTCTTTTTCATCGGCAGTGAAAACCGCCTCATGAAATCAAATGCCATGTTCGGATCGAATTGGTCAACGATACGGGTGCATACTTTAATGGCGATTTCCGGCGTCATAAACTCGTAAAAACTTTTATCTTCCGGTACAAAAGCCACATTGGGCCGAACATCGTCAATCGCCTCATTGAATACCTTGATCTCACCCTGATAATGAATAAATCCCAATGCCGATTTGATGGTGGTGGTTTTCCCCGCTCCGTTGGGTCCCAGCAACGCATGGACTTCGCCTTCGTTGACATTGAAGTCTATCCCTTTAACAGCGTGAACACCGCCTTTATAGACCTTATCCAATCCTTTGATCATCAGGACTTTTTTTTCTGTACCGAAAGTTCCGTTTTCTTTCTCGCTTATTCTTCTTCCCATAATCTTTCTATCACCTCGTTCATATCCTTTTTCTGGATGCCGGCTTTTATCATCCGTTTGATCAACGGAGACAACTCCGCTTCCAAGTCTTCCAGAAGACGGTTTTTAATCCCGTTCCGGTTCACATTGATCATGAATCCGATGCCGGGTCTTGAAAAGATAATCCCCTCGCTTTCCAACTCACGATATGCCCTGGCGACCGTGTTTGGATTCACTTGTATGTCTTTTGCCAATTCCCTGATTGAAGGAATTTGAGAATCTCTTTCAAATTTTCCAATCATGACCGCCTCTTTAATCCCCATCTTGATTTGTTCGTAAACGGGGAGAGGCGATCGCAATTCTACTCGCATCCACAAAACCAACACCTCCGAATTGACTGTATTATAACATATAGTACAGTAGAAGTCAAATTCCTTTGTGATAGAATGTAGCGTGTGCTATAACCATTTTTCTGCGAGGTGTTGCCATGCATCAAAAACGCATTGAAGATTACTCAATCAAAATCGGCTCGATGAAAAAGGGGCCGTTGAATAAAATTTCGGATGTGAAAGGCGTGCTGGTTGGCCACTGCACCATTGATACAACCGATCATAAAACAGGCTG
>CAYYNI010000043.1:0-13705 GCA_964472765.1 uncultured Thermotogaceae bacterium
GAATCGCTCAATCAGCAATGCAGATGAAAAATCTGGAAATATCTGCTGAGATGGGAACCGCAGTCATGAGAAAGGTTATGGATCAGGCTATTGAGCAGAATGAGCAGTTGTTACAGACATTGCCAAAGCAAGATGGTCTAGGTGCGGTACTTGATGTACGGGTATGAATAAAATGAGGGGTGGCGAAAGCGCCCCTTTTTTAATATCTATTTAATAAATTGGTGTTATAATAGCAGTTGAATTCTGTTGGTTGATTTTACAAAAAGCTCACAAAAAAAAGCTCCATTGTTAGCTTTTTGCTGGAATTTACAGATATTAAAGGAGGCAAATTTATGAAAAGAATACCAGTTCTATTTATTGTTTTTTTGCTATTGACGGCATCCCTTTTTGCTCAAGGTGTTTCTGAAGTGCCTGGAATGATTTTGGGTTCCGGATTTGAAAACATCACCCCTAACATGGCAATGGGAGACCCTCTCCAAGTTGGAGAAAAGTATATCATTCCGGTTTTTGAAGTGAACACTTTTTTTATTGGTGGAGCCGGAGGGGATCCGATGATTGCGGCAGGTACTTCTGGAAGTGTGTCTTTGATTCCTTACAGCGTGATTATCATTAGTGGTGATAATGTAGAAATCAGATCTCTCAGTAATAAAGAACCTGTTTTAAAACAACTAATGGAAGTGCTTCCCCAAGCTCTTCAAATGATTATGCAGTATTTTTCCCTTGCTACAGGAACAGTTACCGATCGTGTTGTGGAAAGTGATCTTAAGCCAGTTCCCATGAAAGAGCAGGTACAACAATACGAGGAAAAAGAACCATTGGATCAAGAGCAGATCATCAATCGCTCTATTGAAAGTCTTTCAAGAATGCTCATGAATGATCCGACAATTGAAACGATTAAAGGATCCAGACAGGAAATAATCGGATTACTTCAAGCCAAGCCAGATGATCCGAGGTTACTGGGTTTACATGCCTATACGACATTAAGGGTTATCGATAGTGTATCGCCTCTTGAACAGATGAAGATGGCGATGGATGCCCAGAAAAGTATTAACCTGGGACTTTCAACCGACCCAAATGACTATTTTCTTAATCTTTCCAATGGCTGGTTAAATCTCTACAGTCCCATGGGAAACGTCGAAGCTTCAATCAATGGATTTAAAAAAGCCATGGAAGCTTCACCAGACCAAACAGAACCATATTTTGGTGTTGTTGAGGCCTATTTAAAAATTAATAATCACGAGAAAGCATTAGAATATGCAAAGAAAGGTAAAACTTTAGACCCTGATGCTGCCAGCGAATTTGACCAATTATTAAACCAATAAATTTACAAAAAAACAACCGAAAAGAAATCGGTTGTTTTTTTGTTCATCTGTACTATTTGTTATAATACAGTAAGAAAGGAGGGAGAGATGAATGATAACAGTTAAAAATTTCTCCAAATCGTATTCAGAAGGTCAATTTGCAGTAAAAAACATTACTCTGGAGGTTAAAGATGGGGAGGTATTCGGGTTTTTGGGACCCAATGGTGCTGGAAAATCCACAACCATAAAATCTATTGTGGGATTGCTCCATCCCACCAGCGGAACAATTCAAGTCAATGGTTACGATATCTGTCGAGAATCTGTTAAAGCCAAATATGAAATTGGATATGTTCCTGATGAAGCAACGTTAATGGAAAAGTTAAAGGGAGTAGAATATCTGAATTTTATTGCAGATATGTACAAAGTAGATAATCAGCTGAGACGTGAGAGGATTACCAAATTAACAGAAGCCTTTAAACTAACAACCGCTCTATCAAAAACGATCGATACCTATTCCCACGGCATGCGACAAAAATTATCTTTGGTGGCTGCTTTATTACATAACCCAGGCGTTTGGATTTTGGACGAACCCATCGTGGGTTTGGATCCAGAGTCGGCTTATCGTCTCAAAAAAATGATGAAAGCCCATTCAAAAAGCGGAAAAACAGTCTTTTTTTCCACTCATGTAATGGAGATAGTAGAAAAAATCTGCGATCGAGTAGCCATTATTTCCAAAGGAGAATTATTGTTTTTGGGTACTGTTGAAGAATTAAAGAAGAACCGTGGAAATTCTACGATAGAGGAGGTTTTTCTGGAGGTGACAAAAAGTGAAGCGCAGCAGGATGATTTCTCTTATCTGGACTCTGATTAATGCTCATTATGGTTTATCAAAGAAAAAGATTCAATACCTGATTAATAAGAAGGGTCTGTGGGAGCCTTTTCTTTTACTTACTGTTTTTATTCTTTTAGGGGTATTCGTCGGGCCATTGTTTATCAATCTCCAGGGTCTGATGATCGACCAGTATAGGCAGATGGGTTTGGAGGGTTTGTTTCTCAATAATGCCATCCTTGTGACAGGGATGTTCGGTTTTTTCTTGGGGATATTTTTAGTGATTAATGAATTTTTTTATACCAAAAATCTCAACTTACTCCTTTCTTTACCCATTAAGCCAAAAGAAATCCTTGCTGCAAAAATGATATTAATTTTGATTGATTTATTTTGGATTTCTCTTTTGTTTTTATTACCTTCCCTAGTCATTTTTGGTATAAAAACAAGCGCCGATTTACTATACTGGGTTACGATTTTTTTTATTCTGGCATTTTCTCAAACTTTTCCACTCCTTTTACAGATCATAGTATTGCTTCCGATTTCAAGATATATTCATTTCGGAAAACATAAAGATTTTTTTGTTTATTTTATGAGTATCTTATTAGTGGTTGTGGTAATCGGTTTTCAATTTTACGTTACCAATGATTTGGCGGGATCGGAATTTTCTCAGGAAAAAATGATTCAAATGCTTTCCAATCCACAGGGGATGATTTCTCAAATGGGGAAGGGATACCCACCGGCTTTTCTTGGGGTAAAAGCCCTATTAAGCAGTGGCTTTCAACAATTTTATTGGTTATGTTCCTTCGTTTTTATGCATTTAGTCGGTATCTACATAGCGTTGTTGATCGGTGAAAAAACCTATTATCGCACTTATCTAAAATTGCAAGATCATTATCATGACAAAGATGATTCTGCAAAAGCGTTATCAATCGAAAAAACAATGGTTAGCGAAGGGTCATATCGTTCGTTAATGAGAAGAGAATGGCGGTATTTTTTGAGAGTTCCCTCTTTTGCTTTCAATGGATTTGGCAATGTGATTGTATTTCCGCTTTTAATAGTCGTCTTTTTCTTTGCCAAGAATAATCCGGAATTTCAGCAGTTCATCAGTTTTTTTCAAACAGCAAAGGATTATGTACTTCCGGTTGGAATCCTTTTGGGGAGCACGGTTGGCTCAATGAATATGTTAGCATCTACAATATTCAGTCGAGAAGGTAAAATGTTAGATGAAATTAAGGTGTTACCGGTACGAAGCGATATGATTTTTAAGGTAAAATTATCCCATGTCATGCTGATGAGTACTATTGGTCCGCTGTCCGTAAGCCTAATATTCTTGCTTTTATTCAACAGCGGATTGCCAAGTGTTTTATTGATTTTTCTCATTTCGGAGTTATTGGTTTTGTTTTTAAACCTTTTACAAATTGCATTGGATGCGACTTTTCCAAACTTAACTTGGGATAATCCACAAAAAGCAATGAAGCAAAATATCAATGGCTTATACACAATTATTCTTGTTTTTGGTTTTACAGGGTTAACCGGATATTTGGGTTATTTGTTAAGAGAAAAACTATCAGGACTTCAAATGACAATGATACTACTGATCATAGGTTTGATCGGAGTCATTTTATCTTATCGTTTAGCTAAAAAAGCGGTTCAAAAGTTCTTGATGAAAGATTATTGTCGAAATTAACCGACAATAACCCGTCGAAAAATTCTTTTTTTTCGATGGGTTATTTGTTGTTTTTTTTCATAAACGAGAAATGACTCCCTATGCATGCTTTTATTAAATTTGAAATGTTTAAAAAAGGTCGAATAAGATTCGTTAAGCTAATAGAAAGGTCGAAAAAAAAGAGGCATTCCAGCCTCTTTGAAAATGGTTCTTATTTTACTTTTTCTTTTAAATCTTTTCCTGCGATGAATTTCGGAACTCTTTTTTTAGGAATCTTAATTTCCTTCTTTGTTTGAGGATTGATTCCTTTCCTGGCTTCGTTGACCTTTGTTTTAAAAGTTCCAAAGCCTACCAGTTTCACTTCTCCATTTTCCGATAATTCGTCTACGATTGTTTTAATTAAGCTGTTAAGGAATTGCTCGGATTGCTTTTGAGTGATATCGTTTGCTTCTGCTAGTGCTTTAATGAGTTGAAGTTTATTCATAACACGACCTCCCAATGTTTTAGTTTTTTTGATGTCAGGAAAAACTTTCCCCCTTACTTGCAGATTATACCATTATCTTTGTGAATATGGCAATTTTTATTGAAATTGATAAAAATAGTTGTAAATATTAAAGAGTTTGATGTACAATAAGTAAATGGTTCATAGAATAAGAGGTGAATGATTGAGCAGAATAGCCAATATTAAAAAAGCTTCTTGGGTGGGTTTTTACGGGAATTCATTTCTCGCTGTGTTAAAGCTTATCGTAGGCTTTTCAGCAAATAGCTTATCCTTATTAGGTGATGGAATAGACAGTGCTACTGACATCCTAACTTCATTGTTGACGCTTTGGGTTGCTAGGATTATTGACAAACCTCCAGATGTCAATCATCCATACGGACATGGTAGAGCTGAAACCATCGCAACAAGGATTATGTCTTTTATCATTTTCTATGCTGGTATACAGTTAATTGTGACTTCAGTTCAAGAACTGTTTTCGAGAAGTATGGATGAAATACCTGGTGTCATCGCTATCTACGTTACCCTTATTTCAATTGTGATCAAATCCTTTCTGTCATATTATAAATATAAAATAGGAAAAAAAGAAATGAGCTCCATGCTCATTGCCGATGCCAAAAATATGAGGAATGATATTGTTTTATCAACCAGTGTTTTGTTTGGGTTATTGTTAACATCTATTTTTAAATATCCTCTTTTCGACAAGATAATCGCTTTGTTAATTGGTATTTGGATCATCAAAGTTGCCATTCACATCTTTTTGGAAGAAAACAATGAGTTGATGGAAGGGTTAACCGATACGGGTATTTATGCCCAGTTATTTAAAGCTGTTGCGTCCGTTGATAAGGCATATAACCCACATCGAGCCAGAATAAGAAAAATCGGTTCTTATCTTATTGTGGACCTGGATATTGAAGTATCAGGAGAAATGAGTGTATATGAGGGGCATGAAATTGCAAAAGAAGTAGAGAAATCAATCAAAAGCCAAATTGAAAACGTGTATGATGTACTAATTCATATTGAACCTAAAGGTAATGTTGAGGATGAAAAATATGGTGTATCTTCAAAAATTGAAAAGGAAGGAGTGGATGTAAAAAATGAGAGCAATTGATATTATTCCCGTTGCAAAAGGCGATATTCCGGCTGATCTCCTGATTCAAAATGCCCGTGTAGTGAATGTTTTTTCAGGGGATATTAAATTGACCAATGTTGCAATTTATCAGAAACGAATTGCAGGTATAGGGGATTATTCTCAAGGCAAAGAAGTTATTGATTTAGAAGGTAAATATCTAGTTCCCGGTTTGATAAATGCTCATTTACATATAGAGAGTACAATGTTAGAGCCGAGAGAATTTGCAAAGGCTGTTTTAGCAAGGGGAACGACAACGGTGATTGCGGATCCTCATGAAATTGCAAATGTAATGGGTTTAAAGGGGGTGGAGTTTTTTTTAAACTATACTGAAGGAGTCCCTTTGAATATTTACTTTATGCTGCCTTCGTGTGTTCCCGCAACCAATATGGAAACGAACGGTGCCAAGGTAAAAGTGATGGACATGATCGGGTTTATTGAAAAATATCCGAGAGTTTTGGGACTTGGAGAAGTAATGAACTATCCTGGAATACTCCATGGCGATGAAAACTTATTAACAATGATTGAGTTGTTCAGGCATAAATATAAAAAGATCGACGGACATGCTCCAGGAGTAACCGGAAAAGATCTTAATGCCTATTCAGCCGCTTTTATAAAATCAGACCATGAAAGTACCACTGCCGAAGAAGCATATGAGAAATTGTCTTGCGGAATGCAAGTTCTCATGAGATATGGAAGCGGTGAGAAAGACCTGGAGAATCTTTTGCCCATCGTCAACGAAAGAACACAGCCATATCTTTCATATTGTACGGATGACAAGCATCCTGAGGATATTGTCAAAGGCGATATTGATGAAATGGTTCGAATAAGTATCAGTAAAGGTGTTGATCCGATTACGGCGATTCGTATCGGATCCATCAATACAGCCAGACATTATGGCTTAAGAAGCATGGGAGCTATTGCTCCGGGATATAAAGCAGATATGATCGTGGTGAATGATTTAAAAGACTTTTATCCTGAGATGGTGATCAAGGATGCCAAGATTGTGGCAAAAAATGGTCAATGCATTGCCAAATTTCCACCCCCTCTTACTGGCTTCGAAGAAGTGATCAATACCGTTCAGTGCCCTTATTATCAAGCAGAGGATTTTCTGTTTCACCTGAATCGGAAAAGTGTTTATATAAGAGGAATAAAAGTATTTGGTGATTCTGTTCTGACGAAAGAAGTCATTGAACAAACAAAAGTATTAGATGGGGAACCGGATTTATCTCAAATTGATTTTGCTAAAATATGTGTGGTGAATCGATATACCACTGAGAAGCAATACTCCTTGGGTTTTGTGGCGGGTACAGGAATGAAAAGAGGAGCGATAGCCTTATCGGTAGGACATGATTCTCATAATATTTCCGTAACCGGGAAAAATGAAAAAGATATGGAATGTGCATTGAATGATGTGATAAAGAATAAAGGGGGAATGTCAGTTGCATTGGATGGTGAAGTGATCGCTTCATTACCTTTATCGATTGCTGGTCTGATGTCAACCGAACCTTTGGAAGAAGTACTAAAAAAGCAAAGCTTATTGTTAAAAGCAGTAAAGAACGATTTGGGATGTACCTTAGACAATCCTTTTATGGCCTTATCGTTTGTTCAACTTGAAGTAATTCCAGAACTAAAGATTACCAATTTAGGCCTGATTAACACGAATACATTTGAATTTGTTCCGGCTGTGTATTAACATATTATTTGAGATCAGGTAAAAAATATAGAGGTGAAAAATCGTGATGGATCATGTTGTAAAGGAATTAAGTGATCATTGGTTTTTACGAGATACTGCTGGAACTAAAAAAATTATTGCAAAAGTACCAGGTAGCGTTTACGAAGCACTTTTAGAAAACCTGGTTATTGAAGACCCTTTTTATGGAATGAATGAAAAAAGATGCGAATGGATCTGGGAAAGAGATTGGGAGTATTCTACAGTACTAAATCTTAATCAAGAAATTACAGATAAAGAGTATTTGATGCTTAGATTTCATGGTTTGGATACGATGTGTGAAGTATGCTTCAACGATCGGATCATCCTTTTTGGAGATAATATGCACAGAACATATGACGTTTTTATCAAAACAAAGGACTTTAATTTTCTGGAGGAAGTGGATAATACACTAGCCATTACGTTTAGAAGCCCGGTTGAAGAAGCTCGGAAACGGTTAATGGATATAACTCTTAAAAATGATGACAAAACTCCTTATAGCCATTTGCCATTTGCAATCCCAGGAGTTGAAACACTTAGAAAAGCCTATTATTCATTTGGATGGGATTGGGGTCCAAAAATTCCCGATTTGGGTATTTGGCGGAAAGTTGAATTGCATGCTTTCAACTCAGCTTTTATTCAAGACGTACAAATCCACACGGATATTGATTTTATTATAGGTAATGGTAAAGGAACTACTACAGCAACTCAGGCGGCTATAGTAATAGATACTGAACTGTCTGATTTCTGCCAAAATAATGGTAAAACAATCTTCTACGAGTTGTATGATAATGGAGAAAAAATTCAGACTGATCACATTAATTGTTTGGAGTCTGGATCGGAAACAACTATTTTTTTAAAAAATCCAAAATTATGGTGGACACATGATCTTGGCGAACCGACTCTTTATTTATTGAAGGTCATACTCCTTGAAGGAGATCAAGTGATTGATGAGTATCAAACCCGATTTGGGATTCGAGATCTTCAATTAATACGAAACGAAGATAAATGGGGGGAAAGTTTTTATTTTGAATTGAATAAAGTACCCATTTTTGCAAAGGGAGGTAATTGGATTCCATCAGACTCGTTACTGCCACGTGGAACAAGGGAGAAAAAATATGAGGCTGTTTTGGAATCATGCGTTGCCGCTAATATGAACATGATCAGAGTATGGGGCGGCGGAATTTATGAAGAAAATGATTTTTACGATTTTTGTGATCGTAAAGGCTTGTTGGTTTGGCAAGACTTTGCATTTGCCTGTCGTCCCACGCCAAATTTCAGTGGATTTGAAGAATCTATCATTCGAGAATCAATCGATAATATTAAAAGGTTAAGAAATCATCCTTCATTAGCTATATGGGTTGGGAATAATGAAATAGAGGAGGGGTGGCTTTATTGGGGTTTTGAGGATTATGTTCCACAGTTTAAAGCCTTTTATTTAAAACTCTTCGAAGAAACACTTCCAAAGCTGGTTGCTGAATACGATGCAAAACGATCCTATTGGCCTAGCTCTCCTTCATCGGGTGGGGGTTTTTCGAACCCTCAATCTCCTAATTGCGGGGACTCCCATTATTGGAAAGTGTGGCATGAAGGGTATCCGCTTGAATCCTATAGAGAGTTTGATTCAAGGTTTATGTCTGAATTCGGATTCGAATCTTTTCCGGATATGAAGACCATTAAAAAATTTTGCGAGCCTTCTCAGATTTATTATAACAGCATAATCATGGAGAATCATCAGAAAAATCCCGCCGGAAATCAGAAAATATTCGATTACATGAATAAGCGATTCATGATACCCAAAGAATTTGAAAACCAAGTTATTCTATCCCAAATTACCCAAGCCGAAGCCATGGAATATGGGGTTGAGCATTGGAGAAGAAATCGGAATAATTGTCATTGCATGGGTGCCTTATATTGGCAAATAAATGATTGTTGGCCAGCGGCAAGCTGGTCATCGATAGATTATTATGGAAGATGGAAAGCGTTACACTATTTTGCCAAAAGGTTTTACAGCCCATTTTATATCAATGCGTATGAAACTGACAACTATTTTGAGATATGGTTTTGCAACGATTCAGTTGTGAAATTTTCAGGCAAGTATCAATGGGTATTAATGGATTTATCCGGGAAAATTCAATACCGTTATCAAGATACATTGATTGCCCCGGGATTATTTTCAACACTCGCTCAAAGAGTAAATCTAAGCGATATCGGTGTAGATGTGAGTCAATCCGTACTTCATTTTCAAGCATATGAAGAATCCGGAAAACTTGTTTCTGAAGGCTTCAAATTGTTTTCTACACCAAAAGATCTGAAGGTTGAAAAACCAGAAATTCAGTTTACCTTAAAAAAAGCAACAGATTGTTATTTTTTAATTATAGAATCAGATAAACCCACACTTTATTGTATGATAGAGGCTCCTCAAGATATCTGCTTCAGCGACAATTATTTTTGTTTGCTAGATGGAAAAAAGACTGTTGATTTCAAATACTCAGGTGACATTACTCATAAGGATATTAGAATTCGTTCCCTCTATGATTATTTACATTGACGATTTTGGATGGCCTGGTTGCTTCAATTGTTAGCAACAGCTGTCAAAGCAGCTTAATCATTTATGATACAATAATTGGGTAAAGAGAGTATTCTACCAATCGATTCTATCAATAACAAAACAGGGTGAAAAAGAGGTTTGAAAACAATAGGGATAGCAGTTGGCAGAAATCAAATAAAGGGTGCTTTGGTTGATGAGAAAGGCTCTATAGTTAACGAGATATGGGAACCTTCGTTTCTTTCTGATAGTCCTGAAAAGACACTTGAACAATTATGCAACGTTATTAATCATTGCGAACAAAAAGCGAAAGATTCCGGCAGTGAACTTTTGAACTATGTAGGAATCAGCTTTCCTGGAATGATAAACGGAAAAAATGGAACAATTCAATATATTCCGCAATATGCCAATTGGAAAAATATCGATTTGAAGAACCCAGTTAAACAAAAAACGGGATTCGATGTCGTGATGGAAAATGATGCTAATTCTGCCACTTTGGGTGAAAAATGGTTTGGATTAGGAAAAAATTTAGATTCCTTCATCCTAATTACGATCGGATCAGGTGTTGGCGGGGGGATAGTTAGCAATAATCTGTTGTTAACAGGAAAGGATAATATCGGGGGAGAAATCGGGCATATTTCTATTGAGACCGATGGAAGACGCTGCTATTGTGGTAATAAAGGTTGTCTTGAAACGTATGTGTCCATTGAAGGGTTAAAAAGGTATTATGATGAGCTACATAAAGAAAAAAACAATTTTGAACTGAATGATTTCTTTTCAAGTGTTGCCTCAGGATCATCCAAAGAGTATCAGATTATGAATCAATATTTACTGATGCTTGCAAAAGGAATTGCCATAACAATCAGCTTGGTCAATCCATATGCTGTGATTCTAAGTGGGAAATTATCTTCTTATCTTGAGCCATATCTTCAAAAAATCAAGTCAATCACGAACAAGCTGATTGTTCCCCCGCTTAGAAATAGTTATTTTTTAGCCATTTCACCTTTGAAATCAAACGCTTATGTTCTTGGTGCTGCTGCTTTGGCTTTTGAATTGAATCAAATCACGATATCGGATCATGAAAAACAAAAGATGAGAACCCATCTTTTGCAATTAAAGGAACTGGTTGATAAAAAAACCAGTGAATTAAGAAAGAAAGAACGGGCCTTACTAGAAAATAATAAGAGACTGATAGATTTACAAGAAAAGTTGAAAATGGCATTTTGGGCATCAAAAAAAGGAATTTGGGATTGGAATACCCTTACAGGAAGGATTTACGTTGATGAAAAATGGCTTAGTGACAATCGGATTTTTTTGGATTATTTTGATGGTTCATTTTGTTCTTGGTGTAACATGATTCACGAAAGTGATTTCAAAGTATTCATTGGGGGCTTAAAAAATGCAACTTCAAAAATCGAGTGTTCATTTGAAATGCAATACAGAATGAAAACCATTGATCAACAGTGGATTTGGATTTTGCATCAAGGGAAGAATATGCGTGTTCTTCAGGTAAACGGAGCTTACCATCAACATATGATAGGAACTATTACCAATTTCACAAAGCAAAAAGAAGAAAATGAAAAATTAGCATACCGTGCTAATTTTGATCCCCTTACGGGTTTACCGAACAGAACACTCCTAACCGATCGATTGATTCAGGAAATCAACCGATCTGAGCGCATTGAAGACTCATTTGCCGTATTTTTTATGGATATTGATAATTTTAAACAGATCAACGATAGTTTTGGTCATGATATAGGTGATGAGGCATTAAAACAAATTGCTAAAAATATTGAAAAAAACAGAAGAAAAAGCGATACATTTGCCAGAATTGGCGGGGATGAGTTTCTTCTGATAGTACTAAACACAGATAAAAATAACACTCTCAAAAGACTAAGTAAAAAGTATTTGAACTTATTCTCAAAACCCTTGTTGATAAAAGGCAAAGAAATGAAAGTCAGTCTTTCGATGGGAGTTGCTATATACCCTCAAGATGGGATAGATTCGCATACATTGGTAAAGAGAGCCGACCAAGCAATGTACATTGCAAAAAAAAGGGGGAAAAATAATTGTTGCTTTTTCGAAGATATCAAATAGCAACCCTACAATGCAATATCTATCCGATTTCTATTGGGATCGGGGAGTTTTTCGGCAAGATTTCCTTCTTTTTTCATTGCTTCCATCCAAGTCTCTTTTAAATCCTCCAAGTAACCTTTGCATTCCTCCAAAATATAAACGTCTTTTTTAATATTGGCTTCAAGAAGTTGTTTATAGATATAATTGTAGAGTGCTCTAAGATTTTTTGAAATTTCTCCGCCTTTTTCCATATCGAGGGATACGTTTAATTCCATGATGATATCTTCAACTCTCAGAATTTTTTCATTGGTTAGATCGAATTGTTTTTCAGCGATAGCTTTGATGGCTTGGGAAAGAAAATTAATTGCACCAGAATACAGCATCTCTACTAATTTTGCAGGTGTAGCTGTTTCTACCGTTTTTTCTGCGTAATCATTTTTCTTTCTAATCCCTACAGGTTCTTGAGAGTTTTCAGCTATATCATTGTTGACAGCACTATTTTTTATTCCGGGTTTTAAATGTGTATAAGTGGTGTTTGTAAACATCGTATCACCTCGTTTTAAACTATGATTTTTTCTGTTTTAAAATAGCTTCCGCTTTATTAAAAAGAATCTTATAGTATTTCACTGCATCTAAAAGATCGTATTCTATTAATTGAGAAAGTTCAACCCAATTTTTTTGGTCAATACTGTGATTCATCTTTTCCAATGTTTGTTGTAGTTTTTCTTTTTCGCCATCTAATTCTAAAAAATCTCCTTCATGTGTACCTGTCAAAGCAAACAGATTGGTTTTCATGACTTCAAGTGCCTTTAAACCTTCTTGAAGATTCTTCAAACCATCAATTGATTCAGCATCTCCTGAACGAATATTTCTTGCAAAGTCTGGTAAAGCATCTTCGAATCTTCCGAAATACTCCATCAAATTGGATAAAAGATTAAGTGTAAAGGGTATCAATTCTTCAAAAGCCATTTCAATTGTTTCTCCACCTTCAAAAGTAGCAGTAAAGATTTCATCCAATTTCGAAACGGGAACTTCTTTATCATTAACGATTAACTCGGTAAGTACCTTGCCATCAACTTTGTTGTCATCGTAGAATTCTTTAAAACTGTGATATTTTTTATCATCATATTGTGTTTTTTCTCCGTTTACAATAGCGGTAATCATTGTCTATCACTCCTCTTTCTATTTATCGGTAAGATATTTTTTTACTTTAGATAAAGCTCTAAAAATCAAAACATTTGTTTTCGCATCGTCTATTTGATGTTCTTGAGAAAGTTGCAACAATTTTGACCATTTCATACTCACAGTATTTAAAAATTCATCCTCGTCAGGAATAGACTCCTGTTGCTGTAAATCAAACGCCAAGAACAAATAGATTTTCTCGTTCGAAAAACCAGCTGTCGTAAAAATAGAACCAAGCGGAATGAGTGTTTTCGCTGTTAATCCCGTTTCTTCCTTGAGTTCTCTATTTGCACAAGCGATAGGTAGTTCTCCTTGGTCCAATTTACCTGCAGGTACTTCAAGAAGAACCTGTTCTATTGGTTTTCTAAATTGTTCCACTAATGTGCAAATTCCATTCTCGTCGATAGGCAAAATGGCTACTGCACCGTTATGCTCTACAATCTCTCTTTCACTTTCCTTACCGTTTTCCAAAATAACACGGTCTACACGTACATTAATGATTCTACCTTTGTATTTGTAATCTCTGTCGATTTCCTTTTCAATTAAATGGTTCACGTTTATCTCCTCCTTGTTTAATAATCATAACACATGACATTTTGTTTCATAAAAACCGAAGTTCAGTATAGAAAAAAATGTTACAGATTATGCTGTAAATGATAAACTTTAAAACTTGCTACTTGACAAGCTTATGCAAATGTGATATATTCCACTTCGTTAAGGGTGGTTGCCCCCTTAGTTTAATGGATAAAACAGTGGATTCCTAA
>CAYYNI010000044.1:0-13690 GCA_964472765.1 uncultured Thermotogaceae bacterium
GGACATGAAGTATTGCACAATAACGGAAACCCAAAAGACAACCGTGTTGAAAATGATCAACCGCTTGATAGAAAGAACCGGCGGGGATATTCTCTTTGACGGGAAATCCATCGATCAAATCGATCGAATACAACTCAGACGCCAGATCGGATATGCCATCCAAAACATCGGGCTGTTCGTTCATATGAACGTCTTTGACAACATTGCCGTGGTTCCCCGATTATTAAAGTGGCCGGAAAAGAAGATTAAAAGCAGAGTTGAGGAACTGTTGGAACTGGTCAATTTGGATCCTTATGTGCACAGGTACAAATACCCCGCACAATTATCCGGAGGACAAAAACAACGTGTCGGGGTGGCCCGCTCTCTGGCAGCTGATCCGAAGGTAATTCTCATGGATGAGCCTTTTGGAGCGATTGATCCTATCAATCGCGAAAAATTACAGGATGCCTTTATCGATATACAGGAAAAGATTAAAAAAACCATTATCTTCGTCACCCACGACATTCGAGAAGCTATCAAATTGGGAGACAAGATTGTGATCATGGATAATGGCCGTATTGTCCAATACGGTGATACGGTGAAGGTGGTCAATAAGCCGAAAAACGCATTTGTCGAAAGTCTTTTGGGCTCGGACCGTGTATTGAAGGGGCTTGAAATGATGCGGGTAAAAGACAATTACGCCACAGATTTTCTGTCCATCAACGTTCAGGAATCGACAACGGTTGGAAAGGCGTTGGAATATCTGGAAAATAAGAAGAAACCATACGCCTATGTGATAGGGCAAAAGGATGTTTTGTTGGGGTATTGTACCCTTGAAGATCTAAGAAAAAGGAATTTTCATGATGAATTGATCGGGCAGATTCAAAAAATCGAATCTGTGCAACCCCATTCCAACCTGATGGAAGCCATCATCAAGATGGTGGAATCGGGATCGACCAGTTGTCCGGTTGTAGACTCTGAACTTCAGCTGCTGGGAATCATCCGATTTCAAACTCTGGTGGACATCATGAGCACCTATGAAAGGGTAGAGGTGTGATAATATGGCCCTCTTCTCTTATCTGTTTGACAATATCCCCTATATTCTTGAAAAAACCTGGGAGCACCTTTATCTTTTTCTAATTTCCTGGTCTTTTGCAGTGATAACGGGAATTATTATCGGGATTCTTTCCTCAAGGGGGGGTAAAGAGAAAATCGGCCGTGTCGTTTTATCCATAACGGGTGCCACACAAGCCATACCGAGCACGGCAGTTATTGCCTTGGTGTTCATTTTTATGGGGATTGGCGCTTTGCCGGCCATGTTTGCACTTTTTATTTACACGTTGGTTCCCGTTACTTTCAACACCGCTTCGGGATTGATCAACTGTTCGCCTGACATGAAAGAGGCTGCCTTAGGTATGGGGATGACAAAAAGGCAAATTCTGTTCAAAGTGGAACTGCCAACTTCCGTTCCCGCCATAGCCTCCGGAGTGCGTACTGCTGCGGTCATCAACATCGGAACAGCTGCCATAGCTTCCATGATTGGTGCGGGGGGGTTAGGTGAGATTATCTTTATCGGATTACGGCTGATGGATGTATCAAAAATCTTTGCAGGCGCTCTACCGGTTGCGCTCCTTGCGATTAGCATAGATGCCCTTTTGGCCTTGGCAGAAAGGGCAATAATGTCCGAGGGCCTTTTACTGAGTAAAGAAAACTGAAGAATGGAAAGGCCTACCAATCAACCAATTTGACTAAGCCCTTACAAGTGATGGCTAATTCCAGGGCGTATTCTCTCAATCCTTTTCCGAAAATTCGGGTTTTTAGACGGGCAAGTTCTTCCAAAGATTTTTCTAACTGTCGGTTAGCCTCGTGAATGGCATCAATGGTTTTTGCGGGGGGGTGCTCATCACGATAAACCACTTCTATTTTTTCCAATACGCTTGCCATCTGATTCATCAAACGGCCGTAATAGATATATTCATTTAACCATGGTTCAATATCTGCCAGCAGATTTTGATCGATTTTCTCGACAATTCTGTCATAAGCCTCGCAGATTAACCGGCTGTTTTCATTCAAAAGTATTGACATTTGTTTCAACTGTCCTTTTTTTCTCAGCTGTTCAAGCTGTTCCAAAAGAAGAACCGTGATTTCAGGATCTCCGGGATTCAAGGGACTTGTGTTGCAGGCTTTGGAAAAGGTCAGCATTTCAGAGGATATTTGCGGGTACATTTGTTCAAATGATTTCATCAAAGCCTCATCGGGATTGTATTGTTGGGGATCGTTCAGGTAGAAGCTGATGTTTTTTAAGACACTCATAGAAGCGTATGCCTGGTTCATGGGATTGACAATAAAACCCTCGCAAACGGTTCCTAAGTTGCCATCACGACCACTAAAGCGGCCGATATGGAGCTCCGGTACCATGACTGAATCGTTGACGGGGAAATTATCCCAAAAAAGTGGCTTTCTATTGAAAGCCTTCGCCACCATCTGTGCATTTTCAACGGTGAGTTTCTCAGAACAGACTTTCGGACCTGTCCACATGATTTGAATATCTTTGTGGAGCTTTTCGCCCAGTGTATGGTGATATTGGCACATCGTTGTGCCGTGGTAAATGGTGGGACAGAGGATAAATCGAATGTTCTTGATTTCATTTGCCAGGGATAGATACAACTGATTGGCAAAATCTGATTGCGCATGGGCCAGGGATTGATAGGTTTGTTTATCCTTTTGATGGATGAGTTCTGGCGGGATGTCATCTAAAAATAACGAAATGGTTCGAACCCCCATAGCCGCAAATGTCAGGTATTTTTGCTTTAAGATGTTCAAGTCTGTTTCATCGGAGTGGACTAAAGACAGTCCGGGGCTGACAGCCATTGAGATATCAACGCCGGCTGTTTTACCGGTATCTATCAGTGATTGAAAATTTTCTTCGAATGCACCCTCATACATTTGCCGCCACTGATCACGATGCAACTGATCAGCCTTGGGGGCGTATATGTATAATGTATAGCCGTTTTCTCCCATGAAACGGATCATGTCCTTCCTTTCCTGCCATGTCCATGGTTTGCCGTAAAATCCTTCTACTACTCCTCTTAATTTGAATCCGTTCATCTGTTCACCTCGTTTATATATCAACCTTTTACTCCGCCTTCTACAAGACCTGATATGATTTGCTTCTGGAAGATCAGGAATATTATTATAACAGGTATTCCGGCTATAGTGGAAGCGGACATCATTCTGGGCCAATCGGTCTGATTCAACTTCTGATACATGGCCAATCCTACCTGTACTGTTCGCATGTCTTTTGAATTGGTCATGACCAGCGGATAAAAGAGGTCATTCCAAATGGTGATGAAGGTATTGATTCCCAAAACGGCCATTGCAGGGGCACTAAGTGGCATGATAATGCGGGAAAAGATTTGGAAATCGTTGGCACCATCAACGTATGCTGCTTCATCAAATTCCGAAGGGAGTTGCTCAATGTATTGACGCATCAGGAAAATGCCGAATGGGGTGACCAAAAACGGTATGACTAGTGCCATGTAGGTGTCGATCCAACCCAGATTCTTCATCAGCATAAATACCGGAATGATCGTCACTTGAGGTGGGATCATCATGGTAGCCAACACCAGTGAAAAGAGAAACTCCCTTCCCTTGAACCGTTTGCGTGCAAAGGCATAAGCCACCATCGAGCAAAACAGCAAATTTCCAAAGACCACAATCAAAGCAATGAGCGAGCTGTTAAACATGTACCGTGCAAAATCCTGTTCCTGCCAAACGGTGATGAAATTGGACAACGTGGGGAATCTGAGCTTGGATCGGATGTCATCCACAACAATGTTTCTCCCGGCAGTTCCTTCAGGCGGGTCAATAATGAACTGTATCTGTGAGATATGACTCATGTCGACTTGATTAAATTGTTCTGGTTCGATGTCTATACGGATCTTTTTTAATCCCTCATGGGTAAGTTGCTGAATGTGAACACTTTGGAATGCATCATTGATATCCTTTAGCCCCAGATATAATCGGGAACCGTTAGGCGCACTCAGAAAGACTGACAAAGATTTGACGAGATTGAGGTCATTATCACCTGTGAAAACGGCAACCCCGTAATCCTGATCAGGATCCTCAATTGTGAGACTTAATGCCTGGTTTTCTTCATTTATCATTGGCTTCAATTCAAACATTTTTGTTCCGATGGTTTTCATCTTTGTCTTCAAAAAGATGGTACTGGATTCAAAGTCCAACAACGTTTTATCTGTTATCAGGTGAAAAAGATCTCCCTGTGGAATGACAGAGGTGAAAAACATCATGATCAAGGGCATCAGTGAAATGATTAGCAAGAAAAACAAAAGGGTAAACAGCCATTTACCGTTTGAGCGTTTTTTCATACACGATCACTCCTGAGCAGGTATTTTTGTATCAAGGTCACGATCATAATCATGATCAACAAGATGTAAGCAATCGCTGAACCGTATCCCATGTCGAATTGTCTGAAAGAGACCTGATAAAGATAATGAACAATCGTTTGTGTTGTGTTGCGAGGTCCTCCCCCGGTCATGGTGTAAATTTCGCTAAAGATTTGAAAAGAACGAATCGTGTTGATGGCAATCACAAAGAACAGTGTGGGGCGTATGTAGGGCAAAGTGATTTTAATGGCTATTTGGGTGTTGTTGGCCCCATCTATTCGTGCTGCCTCGTAAAGTTGTTCAGGGACATTTTGCAGGCCTGCATAAATGAGAATGAGATAATAACCGAATGCTGCCCAAATATCCATAATCATGATGGATAAAAGAGCTGTTTTTGGTTCTGCCAGCCAACTTCTGGCTTCCATCTTGAATCCCAAAAAAGTACCCAAAGTATTAAATAGACCGTTTGAACTATACAGATAGATCCAAATGGTTGAAATAACCACCATGGAGATGACAGACGGCAGGAAGAAACCCGCTTTAAAGATGCCATTTTTCCTCAGCTTCTTACTGTTCAGGAATAAAGCCAGTAACAAAGCGATACCGGTTGTAAACGGAATAGTGCCAACCACAAAGATCAATGTGTTGGTTAAGGCCTTTAAAAACACTTCATCATGAAACGCCTTGAAGTAATTGTCAAAACCCACAAATCTCATTTGAGGGTTTAGTCCTGAATATTCCGTGAAACTGGTAAAAAAAGAATAGATGATGGGGAATGCGTTAAAAATAGTAAAGATAATCAACCATGGGGATAAAAAAGCAAAAATCACCCATCTTTGTCTTGTTTGACGCTTCAAATTCGTACCTCCACTGACAGTTCAATCGTTGCTGAAATTAACGTGCTAAATTGTAGCTCACAAAAAAAAGGTCAAAAGGGTGGATTAACGTAATCCACCCTATGAAAGTGATTACTGTTGATCCAATAAATCCTGAATCTGTTGATTGTATTTGTCTAATGTGGCTTTTACGTCTGCCTTGTCAAGAATTATGGCTTCAACCGCTTCGGTAACCTTTTCCTGGATTTTCGTCCATTGCGGTGTGGGAGGCACGGGAACAGCTGTTGCGTTCTGTTCAAAGAAGACATATTCCAACGGATGATCTTCAAACCAAGGGTCATCCTGAGCGGTGATGTTAGATGGGAAAACAGCCGGATAGCCTTTTGTCACACGCATGGCGACTTCAGGATCCACCAGATATTCTACCAGTTTTAACGCCTCGGCTTTATGGTCACAGCTGTCCGGAATGGTGAGGACTTCTCCGCCGGCAAAGGAAGCGTGAAAACCTTTTTCATGGGAAGGTTTTGGCACAAACGTCACCATGAATTTCGTTTCAGGGTAGGAAGTCAATAAAGCTGAGATTTGATGGGCACCACCGACGACCATACCGATTTTGTTATCTCCGAAGGCATCCATTAAATCATCTTGTTTGGTTAGCATGGCGTATTTGGAAAGGTTTTGATAGAACTGAGCTGCTTCGACGACTTCTTTGGAATTGAACAACGATGTGGTCAGATCCGTTGAAACGACTTTTCCATTGTTTCCCCATACTGCGGGGAGGAACCATTCCTGCCATGGGGAATAGGGTTCACCGGAAGCCAGACCAAAACCGTAAATTTCATCACGAAGTGCATCTATTTTTTGTGCTGCTTCAAGGATTTCTGCCCAAGTAGCAGGGGGATTTTCAGGATCCAAACCTGCTTTTTCAAACAGATCGATATTGTAGAACATGGCTCTTGTTCCAAGCAGCCATGGCACACCCCAAGCATCTCCTTTATAACTGGCACTGTTCCATCCCACAATATCCTTGTTAATTTCCATGATCCAATCCATATTGGAGAGCACGCCTTCTTCGGCAAAGTTGGCAACCCAAGTATTTCCAAGTTCCAGGACATCCGGAGCTGCGTCAGCGGCAAATGCCGTTACAATCTTGTCAAAACCATTTGCCCATGATAGTTGAACGAATTCGACCTCGATGTCGGGGTTTGCTCTTTCAAATTCCTCAACAACCTGTTTACCGGTTGCGTCATCCATCATGAACTGCCATAACACCAATTTTGTCTTTGCCATAGAAACCGTTACGATTAATACGATTACCAGAAAAACAACAACGAACTTCTTGCTCATAAAAAGACCTCCGATTGGTTTGCACGGGATAGGTTGATCCCGAATGAATTATCTTTCTAGAATTGTTAAAGCCCACTCATAGTCCATGAAAAATTGGTTTAGAAAAGAAGCGGCGCCTCCCAAGGCGATGTTGTTCAGACCGGATGTATCGATTTCGATAAACGCATCAGATGCGTTGAAATTCAATCCCGTTCTGATTTTTTGCTTTAGGTGTGAAATGACGGAATCGGAAAAATCCGTAATGTCACCACCTAAAATAATCTTGTCGGGGTCCAACAATGTACTGACTACGATGATCCGGTTGATCAGATTGTTGATCATATCCTCTATGATTTTCGGAAAGCTTTTGGAAGAATAGCGGTATTCTCCCAGGTCCTTAGCATGTAAAGAATATTCTTCGCTATAGAGCCAACTGTTATCCAGTATGATTTCACCCGCTGCGGAGCGGGATCCCTTGTAAATTGACTTATTTAAAACGATTCCTGCGCCAATACCGCCGTAAGTTTTAAATTCAGTGGGAAAAGAGAACATGTAATAAATCAGATTGTCATGTTTCATTCCAGATTGGAAAAGATAGGCAGCTGCTCCGGCATTGGCATCATTTTCTATATAAGTGAAGATGCCCCATTTTTTTTCTATCCAATGTTTCAGGGGCATGTTTTTGATGTTCAAATCGTAAGAAAATTGGATAATGCCTTGTTGTGAGTCGATGATTCCAGGCATTGAGATTGTGATGGCAAGAATTTCTTCCCGATAATCTTCAAATTCACGAAAGGCCTTTTCAATTTCCTCAACGATATTTTTTTCATTCACTTGATCGTTAAAAGCGTATTGATGAATAACATGTCCCTTTAAATTGAGCAACAAAGCCAATATTCTGTCGTTGACGATGGAGATGGCCATTATTTTCAGCACATTATCGTTCAACCTTAGGACCTCTGTTTTTCTACCCCCCTGTTCGCCGGGGTTTTGGATAGAATCTTTGACTATGATGGATTGTTCTATCAATCCCTCAAGGCTCCTGGAGATGGTAGACCGATTGAGATTGAGTTCCCGGCTTAATTCCTGGCGTGTAAAGCGGTCTTTGGTCCAGATTTTGTTGATTATTTGATGTTGAGTTTGGTTTTTGATTGTAATCATAAGAAGACTCCTTTCTATTTAGTTGCGTGCGTCACGCAACAAACGAAAAGATTATATTCTTTCGTTTTAAAAAATCAAAACGTCATGATTCGTTATGAGGGGAGATTATATTTGATTATGAGTCAATAGATGAAAAAAACTTATGTTTTTGAAGAGAAACGATGTTGATCATTTAATTACAGGTACCACGTTTCGGGTATCGGCGTATGATCAATAAAAAGGTCTTAGTTGCTGTTCAAGAAATTGGATGTCAAATCAACCATTTGTTTTGTTCGACATAAAATTACAGCTTTCCCCAGCACCCCTTTCTTGGGCATGGGGTATCAAAGTGTTCCTCGCCTTGAGTAAAGTCTTTGGCGTTTTTTCCAAAGGCGGCTACAGAATGGGTAGGGTGAAGCGAACGAAAAACTCCCGTTCGCTTCATAAAAAGATTGGATAGAATTCCCACGCAAGAGGGTTCTGTTTTTGGATCAAAAGGGTGTCAGTTTTTTTGATGCCTAAATCTTCAATTTGCTTCTTTAAGTCCGATTTTGTGTGCATTATGGGCTCCTTGTTATAAAAATGAGGTTATACCAATACGGGGGTAAAAAGGAGTATGATTCAAAAAGAACCGGGTTGTACAAAAGCGAGTTAAAATTAGATTTCAAAAACGTGCCCAGTCTTTACCCGCTTTTGTCAACCCTGGTTTTTCTTCACCCTCGTTTCTTTCTACCCCAGCTTTAGTTGACCCTGTTTTTAGTCACTACTTCAAATACTTGTCAAACCAGTCCTGGATTTCTTTGAGTCTTCGCATTCGGTGTTTGGGTTTGCCGCCTCTTGAGAGTTCGTGGTTTTCTCCACGGAACATGCAAAGCCTTGATTCAACACCGTGGTATTTTAAAGCGGTGAACATTTGCAAGCCTTCGGGATACCAGCAGCGGTAATCTTCTTCGGAGTGAATGAACAGCGTAGGGGTTTGAGCCCTGTCGGCATATTTAAGGGGTGAGCTTTTCCAAAGCCTGTCATGGCCATTCCAAGGAGTGGCTTCACCGCCTTGATCATAGACAAAGTAATAGCCGATGTCGGTGGTGCAGAATTTGGATATCCAGTTTGAAATGCTTCTTTGGGAAGCGGCTGCTGCGAATCGGTTTGTCTGGCCAATGATCCAGTTGGTCATATAGCCGCCGTAGGAACCACCGGTAACGCCAATCTTGTTGGGGTCGATATAGGGGTGTTTTTCAAGCACTAAATCGGTAAAGTCCATGATGTCATCGTAATCGATGGTACCGTATTTTCCACGGATGTCTGCGAATGCGTTACCACGACCGTCACTTCCCCTGGGGTTGCAGAAGAAGACGGCATAACCTGCAGATGCCCACACTTGCATCTCGTGGAAGAAAACATCACCGTAGACGGTTTTCGGGCCTCCGTGTATGTCCAAAATGGCCGGATAGCGTTTATTGGGATCGAAATCAGCGGGTTTGATCACCCATCCGTGAATATCCGGGGTGTTTTCCCTTTTGAGGGTCAAAGGCTCCGGTTTGATGGTTGACAGTGATTCTAAAACAGATGTGTTGAAATCGGAAATCAGGGTTTCATGACCGTTTTTAAAAGTGTATATTTCCGGTAGTAATGATCCCCTCAAGGCAATTTCGATGATTTTGTCTTCCAACAGACAAAAGTGATCTAAAGAGCCTTTGATATCGATAACCGGCCTGACTTGTCCATCCAAAGTCACTTGATAAAGGAAAGAGCTGTCATTATTGGTACTGACAAAATAAACCGAATCACCTTTTTTCTCTAAGACATGAGGTGATCCTGCGCCAAATCTGGCATCTGAACCCACAGAGTTCCAGAAACTCATATCCAGATCCTCCGTTATACCTTTCAATTCATTTGATTGGATGGACAGGATATAGAATTTCCTGTTCTCATTCACCCCATATCTATTCATATCCGTTGCGAAAGCCATGATTTGATCCTGGTTCAAGAAGATAGCATCGGTGTAATTCATCGGTGAGTCTGGAGAAATCTGTTGAGAATTGCCGGTATTCAGATCGTACAGATAAACGTGGTTGGTGAGTTCTCGCTTGTCCTTAAACACATTGCCGGTATAGAGAACTTTATCTTTTGAAGGAGATATATCCACATTCATCACGGACATATACTCCTGTGTCAGTCTTTTAAAGGTGTTCTCTTTTTTGTTGAACAGAAATAATCCGGAACGTTTGCAATCAGTGTAGCCGCTTCCATTACTCCAGTATGGTATTTCTGTCAACACTTCATAGTCTTTTTCATCTTCGAATTCCTTTTTGGCTTTTTTAGAAGTCTCTTCATCAACAACCAGTTCTAATTCTTTTCCTATCCTAAAAATTCCTTTTACAACGTACACTTCATCCGGCTGAATAACTTGAAGGTCTGTCATGATAACGGGAAGAGTGAACATTTCTTTCGCTTCACCACCATTGATACTGATTCTGAATACTTTAGTTGTGAAGGGAATATCCTTTTTTTCGTCCTTGTTTCGACTGGATGTGAATAGAATGTGTTCGTCGTCTTCCCAATAAAAACTGCCGGTTTTTCCATCCGTTGTGATCGCTGTCATTTGGTTGTTTTGCACATCCATCAACCATAAATCCGATTGATAGTCATTTTTTTCTTCATTCATCTGATGCAACATAAAGCCGATTTTTTGTTCGGTTTTATTCTTCTTGAGTGTTGAAGGAAATCTGAACTTCAACATCGTTTCGATGGTAATCTTTTCCATTGAGTTCACTCCTTTAATTTATTCGGTTTACTAATATTTTATCATATAATCTGTTTTTTTCATGCGACACTCAAATTTGATTGGGGGTAATACACTTAGATATAAAAAAGGACGGTGTTGATAATGAAAAAAGGCATGAAAGATTATCTGGGAATTTTAGTAGGGTTAATCGCTATTTCATTCTTTTTTGCAAGTTGTATGTCCGTAGAAGTCCATTGTCAAGTACAATCTCAATATCAGTCATCGGTTAAAATAGATCACGAATGAGTCATTATTGATAATATGACTGCTAGCGGGATCTAACAGCACTATTGAAATGGTTGGCCAGGAATTCTTTGTCGATCATGTAGGTTTTAAGAATTAACTCCCCCCCACATATAGAGAGTTTCAAAAAAAATTAGGACGGCTCAAAAGGGCTGTCCTTTTTTGAATTTTTTTGCATGACGATGACCAATCAATCGTTATCGTCTATGGTATAATACCATGGAAAATATTGGCAACATGGGTTTTAAGATTGAGCGTAATGGGCAGTATATAAATTTTTGATTAACAAGGAGGAATACATCAGATGGCCAAGAAATGGGTTTATTACTTTGGAAAAAGTAAATCTGAAGGCGGATCTCAAATGAAAGAGATCCTCGGCGGTAAAGGTGCCAACCTCGCCGAAATGATCAACATCGGTATCCCTGTCCCACCGGGATACACCATATCCACAGAGGTATGTAAGTATTATTTTGACCATGGCAAAAATTATCCTGAGGAAATAAATGCACAGGTAAACGAGGCTATGGAATTACTTGAAAAGGACACCGGTAAGAAATTCGGAGACAAAAACAATCCCTTGCTCGTATCAGTAAGGTCCGGTGCTGCGGTTTCCATGCCCGGTATGATGGACACCATTCTAAACTTGGGACTTAACGATGAAACCGTTGAAGCGATGGCGGAGAATTCCGGTAACCCCAGATTTGCCTACGACTCTTACAGACGTTTCATGCAGATGTTTGGTGATGTGGCATTGGAACTTCCCCATGCTAAATTCGAAAAGGCATTGGATACGGTCAAAGAGGAAAAAGGCGTCAAACAAGATACCGATTTAGATACCGAAGACCTTAAACGAGTCATCAAATTGTATAAAAAGGTATACGAGGAAGAGGGAAAAATCTTCCCACAGGATCCCCATGATCAATTATGGGCTTCCATCAACGCCGTATTCGGCAGCTGGATGAATCCCAGAGCCATTAAATACAGACAGTTAAACGGCATCGGAGAAGGAACGCTTCTGGGAACAGCCGTCAATGTGGTGGCAATGGCATACGGAAACATGGGTAATGACAGCGGAACGGGTGTTGCCTTTACCAGAAACCCATCCACCGGCGAAAGAAAATACTACGGTGAATATCTTCAAAATGCACAGGGCGAAGATGTTGTAGCCGGAATAAGAACCCCGAAGGATTTAGAAGAGATGAAAGTGGAATGGCCGGCAGTCTATGATGAGCTGATCAAGTTATTTGACCAGTTGGAAAAGCATTACAAAGACATGCAGGATGTTGAGTTTACCATTGAAAAGGGAAAACTGTACCTCCTTCAAACCAGAAACGCAAAGAGAACAGCAGCAGCAGCGATTCAGGTTGCCGTTGACATGGTTGACGAAGGCATGATTGATAAGAAAACAGCCGTCACGAGGGTCACACCGGAACAAATTGAACGAATGCTTCATCCTTACTTCATTCCTGAGGAAAAGGAAAAGGCAGAAGTTCTTACCAAGGCCCTTCCGGCTTCACCGGGAGCTGCAACGGGAAGAGCCGTGTTTCATTCAAAAGCCGCTGAAGAATGGGTGGAAAGAGGGGAGAAAGTAATTCTCGTCAGACTTGAAACCTCACCTGAAGATATTGGCGGAATGGCCGCTGCAGAAGGGGTGCTCACCGCAAGAGGAGGCATGACCTCCCACGCAGCAGTTGTTGCAAGAGGAATGGGAGAACCAGCCGTTTGTGGCGCAGAAACGTTGGATGTTAGCGAAGAAAAGAAGCAGTTCAAAGTTGCCGGTAAGATTGTCAAAGAAGGAGATTGGATTTCCATTGACGGATCAACCGGTGAATTGATGCTTGGAAATATCAAAACGGTTAAACCGGACGGCTTGGTTGGACCGGTTGCGAAGATTTTGGATTGGGCCAGCGAATTTCAGAGACTGGGAGTCAGAACCAACGCCGATACACCAAAAGATGCCCATGTTGCCAAACAGTTTGGAGCAACGGGAATCGGACTTTGCAGAACGGAACACATGTTCTTCGAAGAGGATAGAATTCCGATCGTTCGAAGGATGATCGTTTCCAGAAAACTGGAAGACAGACAAAAGGCACTGGACGAATTGGAACCCATTCAACAGGGAGACTTTTACGGTATCCTCAAAGCCATGGATGGATTGACGGTTACCATCCGATTTATCGACCCGCCGCTTCATGAATTTGTTCCGAAAGAAAAAGAAGCACAAGCCAGATTAGCGAAAGAATTAAACATCGATTTGGAAGAACTTCTGGAAATCGTCAATGAACTCCACGAATTCAACCCCATGCTGGGTCATAGAGGAGTTAGACTTTCCATCACTTATCCTGAGATTGCCGTTATGCAGACGAGAGCTGTTATCAAAGCCGCTATTGACCTCAAGAAAGAAGGCCTTAATCCAATTCCTGAGATCATGATTCCGCTTGTCGGTATGGAATCTGAGTTAAAGACACTGAGAGAACTCGTTACAACGGAAGCAGACAAACTGATTAAAGAAGCCGGAGTGGAAGTGGATTATCATGTAGGTACCATGATAGAAGTTCCAAGAGGCGCTATCACAGCTGATGAAGTAGCTAAGTATGCAGACTTCTTCTCCTTTGGAACCAACGATTTAACCCAGATGACCTTTGGATTCAGCAGAGATGATGCCGGTAAGTTCATTAAAGAATATCTGGAAAGAGGTATTTTGGCATTTGATCCGTTCAAAAAGCTGGACAGAGAAGGTGTAGGTCAGTTGGTAAAAATGGCAGTGGAAAAGGGAAGAAAAACCAATCCCAACATCCACCTTGGAATTTGTGGCGAGCATGGTGGCGATCCTTATTCTATCGAGTTCTGTCACTTAGTTGGTTTGGATTATGTCAGCTGTTCCCCGTACAGAGTTCCAGTTGCCAGATTGGCAGCAGCACAGGCTGCTATTAAGCAGAAGTAGTCATTCGCAAATCGCCTTAACATGGGAC
>CAYYNI010000045.1:0-13384 GCA_964472765.1 uncultured Thermotogaceae bacterium
TTGATCGATATGTTGCAAATGACGAGAACATAGAAGAAATGGTTAATGAAAGACTGAAACAGCTTCAGAGTGAGAACGCCATTCTTGAACCCAAGGAAGGAAAGGCTCAATTTGGCGACAGTGTACGTTTGGCTTATACTGTGACGAATGATGAAGGCCGGGAGCTATTCAATCAAGAAGCCCAAGAATATGATTTGTTAGAAGACGACAAAAGAGAAATCATTCAAAATAGTGTCGGAATGGAAGCAGGAGAAGTAAAAGAGTTTCGAAAAGAATATGCGGCAGATGCAGAAGGAAACAAGACGGGCAAAGAATTAAAATATGTTTACACGATAAAACTTGAAGAAGTTTACAACAAGGTGCTGCCGGAATTAACCGATGATTTTGCCAAGGAGTTGAAAGAGTTCGAAGGAGATACCTTAGAAGAAATCAAGGGTAAAATCCGTCAAGAGGCTATGGAAGCTCTGAACAGTACCCTAAAAAGCACGATTAAAAATCAGATTATTAGTGCTTTGGTTGAGGATTCTGAAATCGAATTATCTGATGATACGATGAAAGAGTTTTTAGAAAGTTCTATTGAGTCCATGAAAAAAGACAACAGTTACGAATCGGAAATTGAAAGAGTGGGCTCTCAAGAGGACCTCAATGAACAAATCATAGATGCCAATGTCTATCAGCTGAAAAAGATGTATGTGATCAACAAGGTTTTCAAAGAATCCGGACAGGAAATTACGAATGAAATGTTCAAAGAGTATGTTGAACGTTTGTCCCCGGCTTGGGGAATGACACCTGAACAGGCTTTGGGATTCCTTGAAAAAGACAAAAATGTCAGCGCCAGAATCCATGAGACCTTAATGCAGGAAAAGGTTGCCGAATACCTGATAGACAAATGCACCATTGTTGAAAAACCGCTACCTACAAGAGCTGAGGAAAAAGAAGCTGAGGAAGTTGCAGACAAAATTATTGAAGAAGTAGAAAAAACAGCTGAAAAAATTGAGAAAGAAGACAAAGAATAACAAACAAGAGGTGAAAAAGTGGAGCCAATCAATCAGATCATACCAACGGTCATTGAAACAACTGGAAGATACGAAAGAGCTTATGACATCTATTCCAGATTGTTAAAAGATAGAATCATATTTTTAGGAACACCGGTCAACGACAATGTTTCCAATATTATCATAGCTCAGTTGCTTTTCCTGGAGGCACAAGACCCCGATAAGGACATCAGCCTGTACATCAACAGTCCTGGAGGGTCTGTATCCGCAGGATTAGCCATTTACGACACAATGCAGTACATCAAACCCAATGTATCCACCATCTGTGTAGGTCTTGCGGCATCGATGGGAGCGCTTTTGCTCATGGCTGGAGAAATGGGAAAAAGGTATTCCTTGCCAAATTCCAAAATTATGATTCATCAACCCCTTGGCGGGGCACAAGGACAAGCAACTGACGTTGAAATTCAAGTTCGAGAATTGATGAATACCAAGAAACAACTGAACGAACTAATCAGTAAACATACCAAGAAGGATATCGAACAGATTGAAAAAGACACGGACAGAAATCATTGGATGACTCCGACAGAAGCGCTGGAATACCAGATAATCGACAAAATTATAGAAAAGAACCAATAAAGACCCGAAAGGTTGTGTGGCATGAAGGTAGAAAAGAGATGCTCATTTTGCGGAAGGCCGGAAAGTCAAGTCCAAAGATTACTTGCAGGGCCAAATGTGTATATTTGTAACGAGTGTATAGAATTATATCACGATACACTCTCGGAAGATCAAGCGATTCATTTTAAAGACATAAAAGAAGACCTTCCAACACCTATGGAATTAAAAAAAGAATTAGATAAATATGTTATTGGGCAGGAACATACCAAAAAAGCCGTTGCTGTTTCTGTTTATAACCATTACAAACGCATCATGTTGGGAAAATCTGAAGGAATAGAACTGGAAAAATCCAATATCATGATGATCGGACCCACCGGATGTGGAAAGACGTTGATTGCAAAAACACTGGCAAAAGCACTGGATGTTCCTTTCGCAATAGTGGATGCAACCCCCATTACAGAAGCCGGTTATGTTGGTGAAGATGTGGAAAATGTTCTGCTCAAACTTATCCGAGCTGCTAATTTCGATATCGAACGGGCAGAAAAAGGGATCATTTATTTAGACGAAGTGGACAAAATCGGCAAAAAAGGTCCCAACGTATCCATCACCAGAGACGTATCCGGAGAAGGCGTACAGCAAGCGCTGCTCAAGATACTCGAAGGCGTTGATGCAAATGTACCGCCTAAAGGCGGCAGAAAGCATCCTTATCAGGATTTCATCAAAATCGATACGACCAATATTCTATTTATGGCTGGGGGTGCCTTTGACGGGTTGGAAGAAATCATTCGTCACCGCATTGAAAGTTCAGCGATGGGATTTGGTTCAAAAATCGAATCCAAGAATAGTAAACGAATCGGGGAAATCCTTTCACATGCCAATCCGGAAGACTTGATTCAGTTTGGTCTTATTCCGGAATTCATCGGACGATTCCCCGTCTTCACGACACTCAACGATTTAGACGAAAAGGCCTTGATTGATATCATGCTGGAACCGAAAAATTCAGTCGTTAAACAATATCAGAAACTATTGGAAATGGATAATATTATCATCGATTTTGAACGTGAAGCCCTTGAAGCGATAGCGAAAAAAGCTCTAGACAGAGGGACAGGCGCAAGAGCTTTAAAGAGTGTTTTTGAAGAGGTCATGTTGGATATTATGTTTGAAGCACCTTCTTTGGAAAATGTTGAACGCATTCTCATCACAAAAGAAATGGTTGAAAACAAACACAGAGTCATAGAAATCGTCAAGCAATCTGCATAAAATAATATTTCTTTATGAGGGGAGGCTAAGTGCCTCCCCTTTTGATTGGAGGGACAGAATGAACAGAGAACAAGCATGGGAACTGCTGAACGAATACACCCAAAAAGACAGCTTGATCAAACACGCTTTAGCAGTAGAAGCGGCAATGCGTTCGTATGCCAAAAAATTCAACGAAGATGAAGACGCCTGGGGCATCGTTGGTTTATTGCACGATTTTGATTATGAAAAATACCCCACTGCCCAAGATCACCCGTTCAGAGGGGCTGAAATCTTACGGGAAAAAGGGGTAGATGAAAACTGGATTAAAGCGATTCTCGGACACGCCGATTATACAGGTGTTGAAAGAGATACCTTGATGGCAAAAGCGTTGTTTGCTGTGGATGAATTGACAGGCATGATAACGGCAGCAACTTTAGTGAGGCCATCTAAAAAAATAGACGACCTGACGGTCAAATCCGTAAAAAAGAAATTAAAGGATAAGGCTTTCGCAGCATCTGTCAACCGTGATGATATACAAAAGGGCGTGGATGAATTAGGGGTCGACCTTTCCGAACATATTCAGTTCGTCATTGATGCCATGAAATCACAAGCAGAAGCACTCGGGCTCTAAGTGCGCTTAATGCACGCTTGACAGAATCTCTAAAAGGTATTCAAAGGCCGGGCGGTTGTGGATAAAAAAATAATCATTGAACTTTAAATAGCCGTTTGAAAGAATCATATAGTTAGACGAAGAAAGAATCTCACAGATTCGATTAGTTTCTATTTGAGGAAACTTCTCCTGCAGCGTTTTTACATTGATGCCATTCTTGAGCCGTAAACCCATGAAAAGAAATTCTTTTAAATTTTCTTCTTGTGAATTAAAGATGCGAGAATCATAATGTTTTTCATCTTCAAACACAGCCGATAGGTAGTCATTCAACACTGGGGTGTTCACATACCGAATTTGATTGAAAAAACCACCGGCGGCTACACCCATTCCAATATAGCGATTACTGTGCCAATAAGCATGGTTATGAACAGACTCATAACCGGGTAAAGAAAAATTTGATATCTCGTATTGCTGATAACCGGCTTCTTTTAATCGCCAAATAAATCTCTCGAAGGTCTCATAGGTGTAATCAAAAGAGGGGAGTTCAATTTGACCGTTTCTGTATTTTTTCCCAAGCGGTGTCTCTTTTTCCAACTCTAAAATATAGACTGAACAATGCTCCGGAGACAATCTCTCCACAAGATCACCACTTTTAACCATCCATTGTTGAAGGCTTTCGGGTAAGCCACAAATCAGATCAATATTAACATTTGAAAAGTATATGCGTACGGTTGAATAAGCCCGGATAAATTGTGAAACACTCTGATGCCTGGCGATTCGTTTCATCGTTTCATCAACAGGCGACTGAAGACCCATGCTGATTCTTGTGCAACCGTATTGGCTTAAAAACTCTAAAAATTCAGCCTTAAGACCTGCAGGGTTTACTTCGCAGGTAAATTCTTTCGGGGGTTTAAAAATGCAAAACAATTCTTCCAAAAAAGGCTTATAATAGTGAAAAGGAACAACAGAAGGGGTACCGCCCCCAATATATAGTGAGATTAATTGATCATTAGCATTCAGATAACGGTTTTTCCAAAAAAGCAGTTCCTTTTTCAGGGCCTCAAAGTAAGCCGAGAAAAGATCTTCCGCACCCGGAGAAACGGCAAACGAGGTAAAATCACAATAATCACATTTAGAGGCACAAAAAGGAATATGCACATACAGCGATAGAGAACGACTAGTCTGCATAGGCAAATAGGTCATTCAGATCAAAGATATATTTGTTTTCAAAGAAAAACCCTTCAAGGGAGCAATTGAAAATCACCGACAACTGATTTGAAAAATCATACTGACCTTGAAAAGACCAGTATGGTTCACCTGAAACGGGAAGAATCAGTAGCGTATTCAAGTTCAGATTGGAATGGGAGTTGATTGATGAATCGCTGTGGAGGATAAGCGCAAAGGAAACCGAATCGGCTTTTCTGGAATAGCCTGCCGCAATTCTCGGTTTAAAACGGGTATTGAGTTCTTTGAAATCGATAACCGAATAGAAGCCCAATAAATCGCCCATACAGATTCCAAAGGGCCTGATGTCAAACAGCTTGATCCCAATCTCAGTCAACCCGTTATGCCTTTGCCTGTCCCGATAGGCTTGAAAATAAACGTTAAATTCTACGGGACCGACATTCGTATAGCCCAATCCAAAGGTATTCAGAACCGGATTGTAAGCGCTGCCAAAGGTTCTAAAATCATAGGTAAATGTCAATGGAATACTGGCAATAGGAGAAGCAAGACCCATCCATTTCACCAGATTATTAATATCGAAAGAATCGTTATAAACATGCTGAAACCTAAACTCAAACAAAAATTCCTCAGATAATCCCCACATAACTTTTAGCCGCTTGATCTCTACAGTCCGCTGCGCAAAAAAAACCGTCTTGGTTCTCTTATCTTCGGAAAAGACGTACATATAACCTGCCGGAACAACACCGTTAAACCCAATGCCGAAATCAACCGGCATTCCCAGCGTCAAAGGCATTTGAAATTGGTATAATCCGCTGGATGTCATATCAAATTTAAGCGGAATTTCCATCTTTTCTTGTGAAAATCCAAATGTTAAAATGAACAGGACAAATAAGGAAAACAACCCAAGCATTCTTCGCATTTCAATCCTCCATTCATCCGAAATTATATCATGATCCGCTTTATATTTGCATCTGATTTCAAATAAGTGATCCTTTGAAATCAGATCTAAAAAGTGTATAATGTTATGACATAGTTTTTGACCAAGAAAATACGGCAAAAGCCGGATAATAAAAAGGAGGGTTTAGAAATGAAAAAAAGATTGTTGTTTGTTATGTTGATCGTTTGTTTGATTGTCAGCTCGACGCTCATGGCCCAAGATATCAAAAGAGGCGGCTATGTGAAGATGACACCCATGAAACAAGGGGTCCTGGTGCAAAATTTCAACCCCTTTTCACCCAACGCATTAGAAGCCACCGTGGGGCTTTTCTATGAAACCTTGATCTACTACAATCCCATGACCGGTATCATCTCACCATGGCTTGCCCAATCCTATCAATGGGCAGACGACCTGTTGTCCTTGACGTTCACACTGAGAGATGATGTCTACTGGAACGATGGGACACCGTTTACCATTGCAGATGTTTTGTTTACCGTCAATTTGGGGAAGGAAAATCAGGCCTTGGATTATTCCGGAATATGGAATCAGGGACTGAAAAAGGTCGAAGCACCGGCTTACAATCAAGTTACTTTCCACTTTGAAGAAGTCAATACCACTTTGATTGAATATTTCTCCAGCATTTTTATCATTCCTGCACACATCTGGTCAAAAGTGGATGATCCGTTAACTTGGACAGGAAACACCCATCCGGTCGGAACAGGGCCATTCATCTACAGAGACGGCTCTTTCACGGAACTGTCTTACATCGTGGATTCAAACCCCGATTATTGGCAAATAGCCGAAGACGGGAAACCGCTTCCTTATATTGCCGGAATCGAATATATTTCTACGACCAATGAACAAGTTGGTTTTAAACTGGCGAATGATGAATACGATTGGGCCGGTTACTTTGTAGCCAACATCGATGAAGTGTACGTCAAGTCGGATCCGGAGCACCATAAATACTGGCTTCCTGCTGGAAATCTGGTCTTTTTGAATCTGAACAATTTGAAAGAACCTTTCTACGATCCTGAAGTCAGAAGGGCCATTGCCTATGCCATGGATTCCGTCGAAATTTGCAGAATCATGGCGAGCGGAGCTGTTCCTGCACATATTGCCGGGCTGCAGGCGCAGTTTGAATATCTGGCGCAACCCTTTGAGGATGAATACGGTGTCGAATATGATCCGGACTATGCCACGATCATCCTTGAAGATGCAGGCTATAAACTCAACAACAAGGGAATCTATGAGAAGGACGGTGTCGAGCTTTCCTTCAAACTCTATACGCCAACAGGCTGGACAGACTGGGTAATGGGTTGCGAAGTCATCTCGTCCCAATTGAAAGAAGTAGGCATAGAGGCAATTCTGACACAAGCGGCTTGGCCCACACCCTACAAAGACAACCTGTATAACGGTGATTACAGAATGTGCATGGGAATAGCCGTAACCGGAACAAACCCGCATTATCAATATACACATTGGATGCATTCGGATAACTGGGCCCCTCTGGGAGAAAATGCGGCGAATTACTACGGCATGAGATATCAAAACAAATCCATTGACAAGGTTTTGGATCAATACAAACGGGAAACGGAAAAGGCTGTTCAAGATGAACTCATGATGGTAGCCGTTGAACAATTTATGAAAGATATTCCTTCCGTTCCGTTGTTCTTTAACCCGGTTTGGTTCGAGTACAACACCCTTCGGTTTGTTGGATGGCCGGATGCAGACAATCCATACGCCATGCCCAGACCGGGTGGAATGCACAAACTACCGGTTCTGTTCAATATTCACCTGCGTTAAGAACATCAGAGCCTGTTTCACCGGTTCGCTATGACAATAATGATAAAATCCCCTCACAAGAGGGGATTTTATAGATGAATAACCAATCATTTTGCTTTTTTGCTATCCCTTATAACCTGAGGTGAGACATGTTATATTTTGCAAGGAAAGTGGGGCTTTTACTTTTTGCACTTTTTGTAGCGATCACGATAAACTTTTTTTTACCCCGAATGATGCCGGGTGATCCGGCATCGGATCTTGTGGATAAAATGCAAGGGGTACCGCCGGAGGCTCTGGAATCCATCAAGGCTGCTTTTGGAGTTAACACCGAGGATTCTTTGATTACTCAATACGGAAAATACTTGTTAAACCTGCTTAAAGGCGATTTCGGCATCTCTATTTCCAGGTTTCCCACACCCGTATCGGATGTCCTAAAGGTGGCGATTCCCTGGAGTCTTAGCCTCATGGGACTTGCAACAATCATCAGCTTTATCATCGGCACCATCATCGGCATCTCTTGTGCCTGGAATCGGAATAAACCCATGGCAACCTTTACAGTGGGCTTTTTTATCTTTATCCGCTCATTCCCCTATTTTTGGCTGGGGTTGTTATTCATCTATCTATTTGCGTTTAAAGTCCATCTCTTTCCGATAGGCGGCTCTTATGAACCCGGAATCGACAGAACGGGTTGGGCCTTCGTTCTTTCGGTCATAAAACACGGTTTTCTTCCGGCGGCCACGATCATCGTCAGCTCGATGGGCGCATGGATTCTCACCATGCGCAACAACATGATCAACGTCCTGGCTGAAGATTACATCACTGTGGCTTTAGCAAAGGGTTTGCCCATGAAAAGAATCAAAGGCTTGTATGCCGCAAAAAACGCATTGCTTCCTTCCATTACGGGATTCGCCATGTCTTTGGGATTCGTGGTTGGAGGCGGATTGCTCACCGAGATGGTCTTCGGTTATCCGGGGGTTGGTCTCATGCTGTTTCAGGCTGTTCAGGCAAAAGACTACCCTTTGATGCAAGCCATCTTTCTATTCATTTCAGCGGCCGTTTTAGTGGCGAATTTCATAGCGGATGTTGTTATATTGCTCCTTGATCCAAGAGTTCGGGACGGTGGTAAATGATGTTGGGCGATATTTTCAAATTATTCTTTGAAAACAAAAAGGCCGCCATCGGTTTTTTTATCCTTCTCTTTTTCGTTGGCATCGCAATACTCGCACCTGTTTTAGCGCCATATGACCCCAAAGCGAACAAAATTGAACAGGTCGAGATTCTGGAAACGGACCGAGGGAGAAGAAAGACAGTTGAAAGGGAAAACATCAGTGAATTTGAAGAAAGAAGGGTCTATACCCAAGAGGAAACAACCACCTATGAACAATATACCAAGAAGTTTCCCCTCAATGACAGCCCCTCCAAGGAACATTATTTCGGAACAACCCAGTCCGGTCAGGATATTTTCTCGCAAGTGATTTGGGGTACGAGAATCACGCTTTCGGTGGGAATTGGAACAGGCTTGTTTACCACATTCATTGCTCTGACACTAGCCCTTTTGGCAGGGTATTTCGGAGGGGTAGTGGACGATGTCATCTCACTTTTTACCAATGTATTCCTGGTTATTCCGGGCCTTCCTTTAATGATCGTTATCGCAGCCTACATCACTGTAAAAGGGGTCATGCCCATCGTCTTAATTTTGGCCTTAACCAGTTGGCCTTGGCCCACTCGTTTGCTCAGGTCGCAAGTCGTCAGTCTGAAAAACCGTGATTTCGTCAGGGTATCCAAATCATTGGGAGAAAAACCGCTTTACATTATTTTTAACGAGATGCTGCCCAATATGATATCCTTGGTCATGGCGTCTTTCTTTCAAACCACCATGGCGGCCATCATTGGAGAAGCAACACTGGAATTTTTAGGCTTGGGAAATGTTTCCATAGTCAGCTGGGGAACCATTCTCTACTGGGCGCAAAACAACGGCGCCTTGCTATCGGGTGCTTGGTGGTGGTTCCTACCCCCGGGTATCGCTATTGCCCTCATCGGAACCTCGTTTGCCATGATGAATTTTGCCGTAGATGAGATTTCAAATCCAAAGTTGAGAAAGAGATGATTGACATGGAAAATAATATTCTGTTGAAAATAGAAGATCTAAAAGCGGGTTATGAAATAAAAAGCGGATTCGTCAGTGCTGTGGACCGGGTTTCGCTCTCGTTGAAAAAGGGAGAATTTCTTGGAATTGCAGGAGAGTCCGGTTGCGGCAAATCAACTCTGGCCTACGCCATCATGAATCTCATGCGAGATAACGCCTGCATTCAATCGGGAAGTGTCCGATTAAATGATGTAGAAATTTCTTCCCTTAAAGAAGCACAAATGAAAAAAGTCAGATGGTGTGACCTTTCAATGGTTTTTCAGTCCGCCATGAATGCCCTCAACCCCGTTCTTAAAATCGGAGAACAGTTAACAGACGCCATTTATGCCCATCAAGACCTTTCCAGAACACAAGCCGCCCAAAGGGCTAAAGAAGTCCTGGAGCTAGTGGATATATCCTCGGAAAGATATAACGCCTACCCCCATCAGCTTTCAGGGGGAATGAAACAGCGGGTGATGATCGCCATGGCGTTGATTCTTCAACCTGACCTGATCATCATGGATGAACCGACAACAGCACTAGATGTGGTTGTTCAGCGAACAATCATTGAAAAGATCCAAGAACTTCAAAGACAATTCCACTTTTCAGTCATATTTATCACCCATGATTTATCATTGCTCGTAGAGATCAGTGACAAACTGGCGATTATGTACGCCGGGAAGATCATCGAATACTCAAATGCCGAAGATGTTTTCACCAATCCCATGCACCCTTATACACAGGGTTTAATGGCTTCTTTCCCTGCGCTAACCGGTCCGATTATCCGAATGGGCGGGATAGAAGGAAAACCACCCGATCTATTGAACCCGCCGCAAGGATGCCGATTTGCCCCCAGATGTCAAAAAGCGATGGCAATCTGCCGGACAGAATACCCAAAAGAACGGGTGAAAAAGGATGGACATACGGTATCATGCCATCTCTATAACGAAAAGACGGGTGAAGGCCATGAATGATCAAAAGAATACCAACCCATCAAACGAAATCATATTAGAGTTGAAACACGTCAACAAACATTTCCCAATCAAGGCATTCAGAAGTTATGGAGCCGTTGTCCACGCCATGGACGATGTTTCCTTTCAATTGAAAAGGGGAGAGATATTAGCCATCGTTGGTGAATCAGGAAGTGGAAAAACAACAACAGCAAATGTTATCTCACGTTTGTACATCCAAACGGCCGGAGAAGTCATTTTTGAAAATGAATCTCTGCCTGAAAAGATGGCGAAAAAAAAAGAAAAGGAATACCGGAAAAAGGTGCAGATGATCTTTCAGGATCCATTCAGTTCATTAAATCCCACCCACACGATCGCCTCTATTCTTTCCAGGCCATATGTCATTCACAAACTCCAAAAAGGCAAACAGTCAGTCGCCGAATCAATCAAAGCGTTGCTGATCCATGTGGGACTTGAACCCCCCGAACAATACATGGATAAATTCCCCCATGAACTCAGCGGAGGGCAACGTCAGCGGGTGAATATCGCCAGGACATTCTCAGTCAATCCTGACCTTGTTTTGGCAGATGAACCCACATCCATGTTGGACGTATCCATCAGGATGAGTATCATGAACATCATGCTGGACCTCAAAGAACAAAAGGGGATGACCTACGTTTATATCACCCATGACCTGGCAGGTGCCAGATACATGGCACAAAACATCGCCGTCATGTATGCCGGGATGATAATGGAAATGGGCAGCGCCACACAAGTCATTAACGAAACTTATCATCCCTATACCAAACTCTTGAAATCAGCCGCACCTGCTCCAGAGATGGGATTAAAAAGAGAAAAACTGATTACCAAAGGGGATATTCCATCCCTTGTGAATCCACCAAGCGGTTGCCGGTTTCACCCCAGATGCCCTTATGCCCAAGCAATCTGTTCCAAAGAAATCCCACCCATAAAAAAGGTGGATGAAGGCCATTACGTACGATGCGTGTTATAATTCATTCCTTGAAAAGTGTTCCATGAGAAGATGAACCTTTGACTCACAATGCTTGAGCGTTCAGTTATTGAAAAAGGAGAGAATAACATGAAAATAATCGATCTGACACATGTAATGGAATCGGGAATGCCCGTTTTTCCGGGAACCAAAGAGGCGATTATCAACGATGCATTCACTTTGGAGGAAAACGGATTCAACGAAAAATTACTCAACATCCTGACGCACACCGGAACGCATTTGGATTGTCCCAAACACATGCTGGACTCCAACCGGACAACAGACACCGTGGCGGTTGACCATTTTTACGGATCCGCATGGGTATTTGATTGCCGTACCAGTATAAAATCCGGGTTGATCACTCCGGATATGATAGATGAAAAACAACTTTCCCAGGTTGATTTTGCCCTTATTTACACCGGTTGGGATAAGCTGTGGGGAAAAGAGGAATATTTCCGGGGATTTCCAACCTTTTCTGAAACAACCGTTGAACGACTGATCAAAAACGAAATAAAAGCAGTAGGACTGGATTTTATTTCAGCCGATCGCCATGATTCAACCGAGTTCACCAATCACAAAAAATTGTTGAACAACAACTGCCTGATCGTTGAAAATCTCACAGGCCTTGAAATACTCCTGAACCGGCCATTTACGTTCTCTTGCTTTCCATTAAAAATCAAAGCCGGAGACGGCTCACCGGTTCGAGCAGTGGGTATCTGCAACCCATAAGCTGTTATTCTTCATGAAATTGCCTGATTCCCTCAATCCATTGAGGAAGCTTGAAAAGATCCAACGGTGTAAACCGCTCAAGAACCCCTATGGAAAAACCAATTTTGCCGCCGGGTGAAAACGATTGTTCAGGCCAAATAGCCACATAATAAACACCTCTCTCAAGAGGAGTGAACCTTTGTCGTAAAACAAACCAGGAATCCGTATTGGAAAAAGGCTCATGAAAGAATTCCCTCTCATAGAGACCGGAGTATAATAGGACCATTTGATGATTCAAAGGCGCTTCAAAGGGGAATTCACCCGTTGCAAATCGATCCCAAACAGTGTTCAAATCATCCGAACCCTGCCGAAACAGCGCCATGTAAACTTCCATATCGGAGAATTTTTCCTGATAAGGAACATTGAGGACAATCTGTATTTCCTCGTCCTTTTCCCCTAAAAACGTAATCCAAAAAACCGGTTCTTCATCCGTAAACTCATGATAGGTGATTTGAGAAACCTGAGGCTCTCTAATAACGAGGGCATTCTCAAAATCACCGTGAAACAAGTCGTCAAAGATCGGTTTATGTCCAAAAAGTAAGGCAGCTGTTATAGTCAGCAAGAGGGCCAACATCAATCCCTTTTTCATCATCAATCACTTCCTACGCATTAGTCGATAACATTCAGACGTATTCGGCAAAAAGATGATGAACGAAAAAGAATCTGAATAGCAGCTCAAAGGATTTTAATGATGCCGCAGGAATTGAGAACGATGATTACTGACTAATCGTAATATTCGCATTCGAGGTCGTGATGACCAACTGAACCCCTGAGTCGTTAATGCGTCCGGTTTTTGTTGTTTTTTGATCACTGGTATAAGTAGCCCGAAAATCCTTAATGGAAATATTCCCGTTACTGGTTGTGGTTACAAAATCCGCATGGGTGTTTTCAGGAAGGGTTAAATGTACACTGCCATTACTGGTAATGAAGTTAGCATGACCCGAAAGCGGCAAAGTCAGAGTTCCACTTATCCTTCCGTTAGACGTTGAAAAATAATTGTTAGAACCCGTCAAAGAACAGTTGGAAAAGCTGATATAACCGTTGCTGGTTGAGATATCCATCTGCGCTTGAACATCAGACAATTCGACCGCCGCATTGGAAGTATTGGCCTGAATTGATCCGGAACAGTCTGATAGATGAATGGCGCCATTGGATGTCCTCAAATCAAA
>CAYYNI010000046.1:0-13343 GCA_964472765.1 uncultured Thermotogaceae bacterium
CATCTTCATTTTCGGTGTGAGTTTACCCGTATCGCCAAAATCATATTCAAATTTTCCCTCCATGAGAGTGGGACATGCTTCGGGTTCAGACGCAATAATCTCGATATTTTTGTTCTCAATAGCATCCATCACAAACGGGAAGGTAAACCCGCCGAAATTGGAACCACCACCGACACAAGCGATCAATATGTCCGGTTTGATGCCGGCTTTCTTGAATTGGAGCTTTACTTCTTCGCCGATAATCGTCTGATGCATTAGAACGTGATCCAGAACACTGCCTAAAGAATAATTGGTGTCATCACTTTTCACCGCCATTTCTACAGCATCTGTAATGGCCATTCCAAGCGAGCCATTGCAATCCGGGTCATTTTTTAAAATAGCCCGTCCTCCTTGCGTCCTTTCGCTGGGGCTGGGATAAACCCGTCCATTGTACAAGTGGATCATGTGCCTTCTGCCTGGTTTAGTATCGTAACTCACGCGGACCATATAAACCTCTACATCCAATCCAAACTTAGTACCAGCATAACTCAGAGCACTCCCCCACTGACCGGCTCCCGTTTCGGTGGTTAGTTTTGAAAAACCGTCCTTTTTGTTGAAATAGGCTTGGGCCAATGCTGTATTTACCTTATGGCTACCCGTAGGGCTAACACTCTCATTTTTAAAATAAATCTTAGCTGGGGTTTCCAGATATTCTTCCAAACCTGTTGCATGGACTAGAGGAGATGGCCTGTAAACAGCGTATTCTTTTAACAGGTCTTCCGGAATCGGGATCAATCTGTCTTCGCAATTAAACTCCTGTTCCACAAGTGTGGGAGGAAAAAGCGGTGCCAATTCTTCCGGTTTGACCGGCTCGTTGGTTGCGGGATTAAGCATAGGCTCTATCTTAAAAGGGAGATCCGCCTTAATGTTATACCAGCTCTTTGGCATCTCTTCAAAACTCAATGTGATTTTTTCTCTTTTCATGTTACTCACTCCTCTCAAATTTTTAAAAGATTATTTTTTTCCCAACAAAAAAAGCGGGGAACTCTTCATTTTCGAGTTCCCCGCTTTCAGGATTTATGTTCAGTCGTCATTCATGCAACGAAAGAGGACCGCCCTCCTGAAACGGGGCAGCGCCACCACCAAACGTTCATATTAACTTGCTTAAACGACAACGAATATGCTCTCATACTAACCTCTCCAATAAATCGGTTACTGAATACTAACAGATCAAAATCATTTTGTCAAGTGTTTTTTCAATTTATTTCAACGGTTGATTATTAAAAATGCACAAACTGCATCATGGGGATGTGCTTTGTCGCTTCAACAGAGAATCCCAAAACATAATCGTTCAGCCCCTCTATGAGTTTTTTGTTGATCACCCTTCCCAACGTTATATCCAAGTTTAAATGGGTATCCCATACGAAATCTACTCCCAGTTTAAATTTCAGCTTATGCTGCATTTCCAGCACCGGATCTTCTAACCAGACAAAACCTGAACCCGTATTGACCTGATCACGAAATGGTTCCCGTTCACCAAAACATACGAATTCATAATGGGCTTGCGCATTCCAATGATCTTCTTTAAACTTGTAAAACACATCCAAAGAAGCACTATTCTCACCGTATAAATAGCCTAACATATTGTATTCGATCGGTAAATCTCGCCATTGTTCTTCGTCATAATGGGTATATGCATAAGGCGGGACTGTAGCAGAATGAGCACTGGCTTGAAAGGTGTATCTGGTTGCGCCTGCAAATTCGACTCCTACTCGGGATCTTTCAGATACATTAATGGCGCCTCCCAAATCCCAAGCGATCTTTTGAACCAGTCCTTCCTTCTTTTTCGAGGCATCAAACAGCTGTTCTGGGAAAAAATCATCAATCAACACCTCGCTAAAAACCCTTACAATATCGTCGTCGTACTCAAAAAACAACCCCATAAATCCATTGTCGTTAACGGTTGAACTATCCCACGGGCCGGTCTGATTACACATGATCTCTTGGGTCGTCTGAAAGGGCGCCGGAGAAAGCAAATACATGAAATCCAACGATCTGCCGAAAAAGAGAATGGCATCCGAAAAACCAAAACGAAAAGCGTCAAACAGATTCAAAGAATAACTTCGATAATAAAGTGTTTTTGCCGTTTGAATTCGCTGTTTATTAGGAATTGAAAAATCAAAGATGGCATTTTTGAGAAAAAGCAAGTTTAAATCCACGGTAAATACTTCTCCAAAGGGTTGATAAAAAAGCGAAACCGAAGGATAAGAGCCCGAATTAGGCGAAACCCAAAGCTTATACGACTCACCTAACCCCTTTTCAAGATTTTGAAATCCGGCCCAAAGCTTAATCTTATCTGCTTCATACCAAGCGTAACCGTAATCAAGCAAATAATAAAAGTTTTCAAAAAGATCTGGCCAACTGGAAGCATGGGAATTTTGGGGCTGAAATGTACCTATCATAAAATTTCGGGCATCGAATGCTCCGGTCAAACCAAATTGGCCGTCAAAAACATATCCTCCTACACCGGCTTGAACACCCCAATTGGAAACAATCTCGTCGTGACGGGTTCCCATAAAGGTAAAAAAATAAGCATCAGTCTCCGAAGCCATTATAACGGCGAAAAAAAATAATGCCATTATGCAGAAAAAAGCGCCTTTTCTCATCACATTTCCCCTTTGTCTGAATGGCTGTGAAAAACAGCAACGTTTCAAAAGACAACTGCAAAAAAATCTCAAATTGCTTCCAATAACGTCACATTTTTTCTAAGCCCTCTTGAACGTATTCCACCCAGAAGCGCTTAAAAAACGCTAAAAACGGAATACCGATCAAAACTCCCGGCAAGCCAAAAATGGAGCCGGCAATCAATATTGCCAACAAAATCGCAAACCAATTTACCTTCATTCGTGTTCCCTGAATCCGGGGTTGAAGAACCCAGGATTCAAACTGATTGGCAAATAAAAACACAATCAGGATTTTAATCAAGCCTTCAATGCCGCCGTATAAAAAGCCCAGCAACATTCCGGGAATGGAAACAAGTGTTGGTCCTAAAAATGGAATAAAGTCAAAAATTCCGGACAAAAACCCCAAAAACAGCGAATAAGGAATACCGGAAAGAGATGTACCGATTCCCACCATCACACCAACAATTAAAGCGAGAATCACCTGACCACGAATATAATGCTCAATATCTTTGTAGCATTCCTTCACAAAACGCATCGATTTTTGACGGGTGCTTTTTGGAAAAAATCGCCAAAGATTAGTTCTTAATACCGGCATCAGAGTGGCAAAATAGGAAGCCGTGATGATGAACAAAATAGCTGAAGTTGAAACGGCAGGAATATGCTGTATAACGGTATTTAATATCGAGGCACCTAACTCCGAGATATTTCGCCCAATATCTCCTATGAGAGAATTCACCCATTCGGTGAATCTTGGATCGATATTATCCCCGTTGAAAAAGGTTTCAACATTAATATCACTTGCCGTACTTCCCACAACAGGGAAAAATCGTTTTCCCTCCTCTATCAATACGGGAAAAATTGAATAAATGGCGAAGGCAATGAGAACAAACATACCAATGGAACTGATGAGCAACGCCAGCTTGTATTTTATAAAACGGGATAAAAATCCGGTGGGAACACTGATGATCATGGACAAATACCATCCAAACAAAATAGCACCCATAATCTGTGAGGCCGATTTAAACAAAACAAAAAACAAGGTCAGATAAAGAATAATCACCCACATAGCCGGATCAAAAGACTTCACAGATAATTCCAATCTCTTCATAATGCTCCCCCAACGCCCAAATCCCAACTCAAAATCAAGCTAATCAATGGAGCTATTATAACACTTCAACCCGATGAAATTTCACGTTATCGACTTTTTGTTTTATCCAAGCTTCTTTTGGTAAAGCCCAGTTCTTCATATCATTTGAGAGCTTTTTTGTTTATTAAACGTATTTGTGAAGCAATTATGTTGTATAATAAGATCAATCGCATTGTCATCATCATATCTTTTTTTTAAAGGAGGAGGTTGGTACTTATGAAAAGAACCATCTTGCTGTTGATCTTGTTCGCCACTATCATAGCTTTCACATTTGGCAATGTTTTTCAGCTTGTGACCGAAAAGGATCTGGAAGGTATCAAAGCCGCAATTCAAAGCGGAGAGGATATCAACGCTGTTAATGAATACGACCAAAAGAATCAAACCCCGTTGCTTCGGGCGATTTCATATGGGTATATGGATCCGGTTTACGTTGAAATTGCCAAATACCTCATCGAACAAGGGGCACAGTTGGCTCATCAAGACAACGACGGATTCACCGCCCTGCATTATGCTGCTAAAAACGGACATCTTGAAGTGGTAAAAATGCTGGTCGAAAGAGGGGCTGATTTGAACGTTTTTCCCGACGAGACAAAGTTTTATCGAGGGGAAACTCCCCTTAACAGTGCTTGTTCATATTCAAACACCAACGATAAAAACCTTGAAGTGGTGAAGTACTTGGTGGAAAAGGGAGCCAGTATGGTAAAGATCAGCTTTTGTTTTCAGAGTCCATTGACTAATTGTATGAATTCAAAAGCACCGCTCAGTGCACAATATCTGTTGGAAATGGGAGCTGATCCCAATGTACCCAACAACAACCGCCAAACCCCTCTGTACTTGGCTATTGACAAGGGGTTAGGCAATGATTTCATCAAGGTGTTGCTGAAAGCGGGAGCCGATCCCAATACGGGTTCTGATTACTATACGCCACTTGAAATGGCAATCAAAAAGAGAGATGTCGAATTGGCTCAAATACTGATGGAGGCAGGGGCGAATATTCATCATGTGGATCAAGATGGTGATACACTCTTTCACGTTGCAGCGAGTATCAACTCCAACAAAAACATTGATTTTCTTCTTTCTCAAGGTCTGAATATCAATGCAAAGAACAACGAAGGCCAAACACCCCTTCATATTGCCGCAGAAAACGGTTATGACACAGTGGTCGAACAAATGATCAACAATGGTGCAGATTTGTTTGCCGCAGATAACAACAACGACATGCCCATGCATATCCATGTGTTTGTCTACGAATCAGACGAAGAAAAAGTGGGGTGGTTGTTATCAAAGGGTGTGGATGTGAATATGAACCGGATTGAAGGCGCTTTGTCACCCATGCATTTGGCCGCCGGATACGGGGATTTGGAGATGGTGAGGTTTTTGCATCAAAATGGGGCAGACCTGAATATTCGTGCAGATGCCGGTTTGACGCCCTTACACGCTGCTGCCGGCCGACGGGGAAAGGTTGAGGTACTCGAATACCTCATCAACAATGGTGTGAACGTGGATATTGCCAGCGATGAAGGCTATACCCCTCTTTTTGAAGCTATCATGTCATTCAGCGAACCCGAACTCATACTGTTTTTGCTGGAAAAAGGCGCAAACATTAACGCTCAGGATCAAGTGGGAAAAACCATTGCTCATTATGCCGCTCAGGAAGAATGGGATGGAATGGAATTGCTTGAATTCTTAAATGAATACGGTGCGGATTTCAATATCACAGACAACGACGGCAAGACACCTGAATTCTATGCAGCCAGTGATGAAATCAAAGAATACTTAAATAGCTTAAAATAGCTTTTCTTGAATGAACAGGGAAATACGACATCACTTTATGCGCTCGTCGTATTTCCCTTTTTATTTCGTGGTAGAATAAAATGGAATGACACATGCATGGGGGGAAATCATGAATCCTTTGGTAGTCAATCTTTCAAAATCGCAGCTTTTCCAAGGCGTCACCATCAATGAACTGGAGCAAATCAGTAAAAATACCACGATCTCGATTGCCAAATTCAAAGGTGAAGAGATCATAAGAAGTGCCGATGAAGAGGCAAACAGTATGTTTCTGATACTGGAAGGTTTTGTTAAAGGAATGATGGAAGACATTGAAGGTCATGTGTATCAAGTGGAGGAGTTTTCCCCATCCGAGTTAACGGCGCCGGCCAACCTTTTTTCTGAAGAAGAGTATTTCCCTGTTTCTCTGATCGCCAAGACCGACTGCCAATTGATTGAGATCGACAAACCCACATTATTAACCATGTTCAGGATTTCTGCAAGGATGGAGGAGAATTTTCTCCGTATTTTGTCCAATAAAGTCTTGTTTTTGGCCAACAAGTTGTGGGAAAATCAGTTTTATTCCATCAGTCAAAAGATCTATCACATGGTTTACAAGGCCTTTAAGGAACATAATCAATCCCTATTCGACATTGAAGCGACCCATGAAGAACTGGCACAAAGATTTGGGGTATCACGACCATCCCTCTCCAGAGCGCTCATCAAGATCAACAAGGAAGGAATTGTGAAATGCTCCGGCAAATGTGTCGAAATTCTTTCAGTAGAAGCCTTAGCAGATAAGATATCTCAAATGAATTGAGGAGTTGAATGGAATGAGGCTGTTTTCAAAAAAGGAACAACTGGAAATTCAGAACAGATGGCATCAAAAAAGATTGGATGAATTATTGCCGGCGTTGATGAAAGAACAGGGAATTGATCTTTGGCTGGTAGCTTGCCGTGAATATAATGAAGATCCCGTATTCACTTCACTCATGCCGCCCAAAGAGGTCTCCGCCAGAAGATTATCGGTACTCCTGTTCAGTTTAAATGGTGACCGGGTTGAACGGGTACATACCTTCGAGTACGACATTGACGGCTTTTACAAAGGGATTGGGATAAAAGGTGAAGAGCCCTTTGAAACCGCCTTGAGATATATCATCGAAAAGAACCCGGAGCGAATCGGGTTAAACATCTCCGACCATTTTGCCTTTGGAGACGGGCTTTCCCATGGATTGTATCAACTTCTTCAGAAGACTTTCCCGGAGAATATCAAGAAAAGAATCTGTTCAGCCGAAGGCTTGTGCATACGATGGCTGGAAACACGACTGGATGAGCAAATGCAAATTTATCACCGGGTGAACCGGCTTGCTCATGAGATCATTGGTGAAACCTTTTCCCCTGAACAGGTTTATCCGGGTATCACAACTTCACAGGATCTGGAATGGTATATGCTCCAGCGTATTAATTCCTACGGGTTGGCCTATTGGTTTTCGCCGGATGTGTATATACACCGAAAGGGTCAAACCACGAATGGCGTTATTCAAAGAGGGGATATGTTGCATTGTGATATGGGACTGGAATACCTCGGCCTGCAATCGGATACCCAAAGATTGGCTTATTGCCTGTGTGAAGGTCAAACACAACCACCAAAAGGCTTAATCGAGGCGTTTAAAACCGCCAACCGGTTCCAGGATATCGTTACCTCCAAATTTCGTGTGGGCATCACAGGCAATCAAATCTTCAGCGAAGCGATCAAAGAGGCAAAATTGCTTGGAATCGATGCCACCCTTTACACCCACCCCATCGGCATTCACGGGCACGGGGCAGGTCCCATCATCGGCTTGTACGACAAACAGGAAGAAATCCCCGTACGAGGGGAGTTGGCCATCCACAAAAACACCTGTTATGCCTTGGAGTTGAATATCAAGCAAGAGATTCCCGAATGGGGTCCTATCAAAGAGGGCATTTATTTGGAACAAACAGTGGGATTTGACGGTGAGAAAGTCATTTATTTTGATGATCGGCAAAAAGAGTTTTTATTGATCTGAAAAGGCGGTGAATAACATGGTTTTTTCAATCGGAACGCTTTTCTTCGCATTTGCACTGACACTGCTGGCAGGCCTTTCAACAGGAGTAGGTGGGGCTATCGCTTTTTTTGCCAAAAAAACCAACACCCGATTGCTGTCTATCGCATTGGGTTTTTCGGCAGGTGTGATGGTCTATATCTCTTTTGTTGAAATATTGCCCAAGTCCGTTGAAACATTGACGGCAGAAATGGGGAGTGTAGGAAATTGGATTGGTGTGCTGGCTTTTTTTGGCGGGATCTTGTTCATCGCTTTGATTGATAAGCTGGTTCCAGAATACGAGAACCCACACGAAATGCACAAAGTAGAGGAAATGGGAGAAAACGGACTCACTAAAGAGTCACAAAAAAGCAAACGGCTGATGCGTATGGGTCTTTTTTCAGCAGGTGCCATTGCGCTGCATAATCTCCCGGAAGGTCTGGCCACCTTCATCGCCGCTTTAAAAGACCCCCAATTGGGAATCGCCATCACCGTCGCTATTGCCATTCACAACATCCCCGAAGGGATTGCCGTGTCAGTCCCCATCTTTTATGCGACGGGAAGTAAAAAGAAAGCCTTTATATACTCCCTTTTATCAGGATTTGCCGAACCGGTCGGTGCCATCATCGGTTTTTTGTTTATCTATCTGATCTTTGGACTAAACGACTTAGTCTTGGGTATTGTCTTCGCAATCGTTGCCGGAATCATGGTTTACATCTCCTTTGACGAATTGCTTCCGGCTGCAGAAGAATATGGAGAGCATCATTTTTCCATTCTTGGATTGATCACCGGCATGGCGGTTATGGCCTTCAGTCTATTGATTTTAGGGTGAGTTGAACGATCAAACTCACCTTTATTCCCCCATGTTTTTGTTTACCCCTGCCCTTGTCCAACCTCGTTTTTTGTGCAAATCTTAAAGAGCCGATGCATCCAGCAGTTGGTTCAACAATTCCGTCATCTCGTCAATCTCAGAATATTCAACGTTCAATGCAGGCAGCAAACGAATGATTCTGTCGTTTAACACGTTTAGCAGCAGTCCCTTTTGTTGGGCTTTTTCCCTGAGATCCGGATGGGGATCTGTAAGTGTGATGCCTATCATAAGACCTGTTTGGCGGATTTGTTGGATTTTTTCATGGGTTTTTATTCTTGAAACAAAATAAGCTCCCTTTTTGTCAATCTCATCCAGCATTTGGGCGATTTTTTGCACCACCACTTTTCCTCCTGCCAAAGAGACCGGGTTGGGTGCAAAGGTGGAACCGTGATCACCCTGCTGGAAGATGGTTTCCGTCCCGTTGAGAAAAACTGTGGCGCCAAGGGGTAATCCGCCTCCGATGGCTTTGCCCAAGGTGATGATGTCTGGGTTCAAACCCAGGTGTTGATAGGCGTAGAATTTACCTGTTCTACCCAAGCCGGCTTGAACCTCATCGCAGATCAGCAGGACATTTCCTTTTCCCATTGTGTTTGTGATGATTTCAGCAATAGCCTCATCCAATTTGACCACACCGCCTGACCCTTGTATGGGCTCGAGGAAAAGGGCAACCGTTTCATCCAAATGCTTGTCTACGGCTTGCCTGAATTTGTCCACATCGTTGAAGGGGATGCGAATGATGTTTTCCAAAAGGGGTTCAAAAGGTTTGCGCATGCGTTCAAACCCCGTTAACGACAAGGAACCTAATGTTCTCCCATGAAAGGCGTTGCTAAAGGTCATGATTTTTCGTTTCCCGGTTTGTTGTGATTTCTTTTTGACGGCTTTTAAGGCGGCTTCAACAGCTTCCGTCCCCGAATTGGTGAAAAAGACCTGCCCGGTTCTGTGTGTGTGTTCCACCAGTATTTTGGCAATATCTTCGGCATCATCCTGAATAAAAAAATTGGAGATGTGTTCGAACCGGTTCATCTGAAGCTGTTGAGCTTTTAAAACATCTTTATGGGAATGCCCCAGTGCCATTACGCCGATGCCGCTGAAAGTATCGAGGTAACGGGTTCCGTTCGTGTCAATCAGGGTGACACCCAGGGCTTTTTCCACTTTGAAATCAAATTCTTTGTATAGGTTCATTCTGAACATAATTCAAACTCCTCGCTTAGACATTCCACAGCCATCTCAAGCTGTTGCTGTGGAATTAACACAGAGATTTTTATTTCCGATGTTGTCACCATTTTAACATTTATGGCTCCTTTTGCCAATGCTGAAAAAAATCTGGACGCCACACCGGACTCTGTTCTCATTCCCAATCCAACCACAGAGATTTTTGCAAACCCTGTTTGTGCCTTGATCCGAACGTCTTTGTTTTGTTTGAAAATGGTTTCATAAGTGGCTATTACATCATCGATGACACTTTCAACAACGGTAAAGGCGATGTCTAAATGGTTGTTGAGTTGTATGATAGATATCATATCGATGTTCCAATTTTTGGCTGAGGCTACGGCAAAGACTTCTTTGTTTTGCTCAACTCCTTGTTCAAGATTGGAAAGGGTGATTTGTGTTTGATCTCTCATCACGCTTAATCCGCTAACCACCGGTGCTTCCAAATAAGTTGATGTCACCATTGTTCCTCCTTTGTCTGAAAATGTAGAGGCACACCGAAGGCGTACCGAATATTTTTTAGCTATTTCCACTGCCCGGCTATGAAGGACGTTGGCGCCCAAGCTTGCCATCTCCAGCATTTCATCGTAAGAAATTTGCGTCAGTTTTTTTGATTTTGGCATCAGCCTGGGATCGATGGTATAGATGCCATCAAAATCACTAAAAATTTCGCAGTCACAATTTAAAGTGGCTGCCAAGGCCACTGCGGATGTGTCTGATCCGCCTCGCCCCAAAGTAGTAATTTCGTTGTCTCCGGTTATTCCTTGAAAGCCTGTGACCACAAGTACATCATCCTTTTCCAGAAACCCAGTCAGCCGTTGTCGGTCAATCTTTCGGATCTTGGCTTCTGTGTAGACTTGGTCTGTTTCGATACCTAATTGATAGGCATTAACCGAAAGGGCGTTGACGCCAATGGCGTGCAAGGCCATGGTCAACAATGAAGCGGAAACCTGCTCACCAGTCGAAACAAGCATATCGAGCTCTCTTTTTAAGGGATAGGGGTTCATTTGTTTGGCTTTTTTTATCAGACCGTTGGTTGTATCCCCATTTGCAGAAACCACTACAACCAGTTTGCTCACCCCGTCTAATGTTTTTTTTATTTTACAGGCAACCGTTCTGATCTTGGCATCATCTGCAAGAGAGCTGCCGCCGTATTTTTGAACGCTGATGGTGCCTTTTTCTCCTAAGGTGTTTATTCTCTCGTGAATACGCATGAGATACCGGGTCAAAGGTTCCTCAAGGCTTGAACCATCTGCGTTTTAGAGAGCGTTTTGGTGTCTACCTCTTTAACCTTTCTTGCGGGAATACCCGCATAAACTGAGTTGGGCTCTACATCATTTAACACAACAGAGCCGGCGGCAATGACCGAATGGTGACCGATTCGTACCCCTTCTGTGATCACAGCGTTTGCCCCCACCAGAACGTTGTCCGCCACGATGACCGGCTCGGCACTGGGTGGCTCTATGACCCCTGCCAGGACTGCTCCGGCTCCTATGTGGCAGTTTTCGCCTACCTGAACCCTTCCACCCAGAACGACATTCATATCGATCATGGTTCCTTTGCCCACCACACTTCCGAGATTTAAGACAGCCCCCATCATAATAACTGCACCCTCGCCGATTTCAACAAATTCCCGGATAATCGCACCCGGTTCGATTCTGGCTGAATATCTTGTCAGATCCGCCAGAGGAATGGCTGAATTTCGCCGGTCGCATTCCAGAACAAAATCATCGATACCTTGAGCATGTTCCTTTTTGAGGCATTCCCACTCATTTAGTGAACAATAGAGTATGCCGAAATGGCCTTCCCCGTAAAAACCCTTCATGTTCCGAATCTCGCTGTTTAAACACCCCTTTAGTGTCACTTTCACCGGTGTTTGTTTAGTCGAATGGGCAATTTTATCGATTAATGCGTAACTATCCATTATTCTTCTTCCTCCTCAGACAATGTTTCAGAGGCGCAGATTTCGTCGAATGTGAAAAAGCCTTTTTCAACGGTTATAATTTTTTCAGCTGAAAAACAGGCCCCTTCAGCAAAGGTTCTGGGGGAAATGGCTTGATGTTTGATCTCGATGATCTCTCCCAATCCGGCAATTAGAATGGTGTGTTCTCCGGGGATACCACCCATGCGGATACTGGACGTTGGGACTTCAAAATCGAAACATTCCGCCAGCATCTTTGCTGTTCCAGAGGGCTTATCCTTTTTATAACGGTGATGTTTTTCGATAATCTCGATGTCCCAATCGTGAATTTCTCCGGATAGGCCTTTGAGCATGTTTTTCAACATGACAATGCCTTTTGAAAAATTTCTGGCGTAAACCACACTCCTGCTCTTTTCATAAGCCTTTAAAATATCAAGATCATCCACTTTCAATGCGGTCGTTCCCACCACCAGAGAGCAGTTAAATTCACGGGCCTTTTCCATCAGTCTGCTAAAGGCTCTTGGGGTTGAAAAATCTACGATTACCTGAGGAACATCCTCCTGAATTTCCTCCTGTAGGTCGCATCGGTAAACCAGCTCGTGTCCTCTTTGAGTAAATACTTCGCAGATGAGCTTTCCCATTCTTCCTGAATAACCCATGATGCCATATCTCATGACAGCACCCCCATCCTTTCCAATTGTCTATCCACCAATTCCTGAGTTTGTTCACAAGCCTGTACCAACGGCAAACGCAGGATATTTTCACAATGCCCTTCTTTGAAGCAGGCGTATTTTACCGGGATGGGATTAACCTCGCTAAATAAGGCGTTCATCATGGGCAGAAGAATTTTCTGATAGCTTCTGGCTTGATCATAATGGCCGGTTAAAGCGTCATTGACTAATGCACTGAATTGGGCCGGCATCACGTTGGCAATCACCGAGATACAACCCACCCCACCCATACTGATAATCGGTAAGGCCTGATCGTCATTGCCGGCGTACACCATTAACCCATCTGGCTTGATGGCAAGTAAAAGTGCAATTTGCGATATATCGCCACTGGCTTCTTTTACGCCGATAACGTTGGGGTTGGACTTGTATATCTCCACCACAGTTTCAGGTAATAGATTGACACCTGTACGAGAAGGAACGTTGTAGAGAATGATGGGTAGATTCGTTCTCTGGGCGATAAATGAAAAATGTGTGACAAGTCCTTTCTGGGTGGATTTGTTATAGTAGGGGGTTACGATTAACAGCCCGTCAGCCCCTGACTCTTGAGCGATACGGTTGTTTTCAATGCAATGCTGCGTGTTGTTTGTACCCGTTCCCACGATGACCGGTACTCGGTGATTGGAACAACGCACGGCAAGTTCGATGATTTGCCTTCTCTCTTCTTGGGTAATACTGGGTGCTTCCCCCGTTGTCCCCAATACAATCAGTGCATTGACACCGTTTTCGATTTGAAATTCACAGAATCGCTCCAATGCGGCATAGTCCACTTGAGTATCTTGAAGTCCGTCGGTAGACATTCTATTGATGAAGGGTGTTATCATTGCTGTTCCTGCTCCGTAAAACATTTCATCATCCCCCTTGATTCACTTGCCGGTGCATGGCAAGTATTCTTAGTGCATTCGTGGCAGCTCCCACCCTGATGTTGTCTGCTACAACCCAGATCATAAACACACCGGGAGCCATTTTCC
>CAYYNI010000047.1:0-12943 GCA_964472765.1 uncultured Thermotogaceae bacterium
AACGAGGTTGGGTGTGGGATGATGATCATATTCAAGACTTGTTAGTCAGTATCGCCCGTTCTTTTCCAGTAGGGGCCGTTATGATGCTGGAAACCGGTGGAACGATTCGTTTTCAAACTCGCCCCGTCGAAGGGGTGGATACGCCGGAGTCCAAAAATGCCAAGCCTGAGAAATTGATACTGGATGGGCAACAGCGTTTGACCACTTTAACGCAGGCTATCGCACTACTAAGCCCTGTGCATACCCGCACAAGTAATGGAAAAAAGATTAAGCGGCATTATTATTTTGATATCAAGCACACCATAGATGCACCCTACGACTTGAACTCCGCCGTTATTGCGGTAGATGAAAACCATCAAATACGAACAAATTTTGGGCGGGATGTTGCCCTTGATTTGTCAACACAGGAAAAGGAATGCCAACAATTGTTTTTCCCTTGCGATCAGATTATGAATTCTGATAAATGGGAAATGACCCTTTATGAAGTGGCGCCTGACAACTTCCCAAAATTTATGATATTCAGAAATACGATTCTCAAGGCCTTTAGACATTATCAACTTCCTATTATTCAATTACAAAAAGAGACCAGTAAAGAAGCCGTGTGTCTAGTTTTTGAAAAGGTCAATACTGGCGGGGTTCAGCTGTCGGTCTTTGAGTTGATTACAGCCAGCTATGCAGCTGATGGATACAATTTAAGAGATGATTGGTTTGGGTCTGATACGCGCCAACAAGATTCCCGAAAGAAAAGAATCGGAAAAGATCCGTTGTTGTCGGAGATAGAAGCCACTGAATTCTTGCAGGCCATCACCTTGTTGTATACCAGAGAAAGAAAGTTACAGGATATCCAAGAGGGGAAAACCGGCAAACAGGTTCGTCCCGTGAGTGCAAAAAGGGCTGATGTTTTGGATTTGCCTTTAAATGCTTGGAAAGAGCTTTCGGATAAGGTCGAGGAAGGGTTTAAACTGGCGGGGAAATTTCTGAAGAAGGAATCGTTTTATTCACAAAAAGAAATCCCATACAGTACCCAAATTGTTCCGCTGGCTGCCATTTTATCTTATTTAAAAGACAGATGGTTGGAACCGAAAATCTACGACAAGCTTACTCAGTGGTTCTGGTGTGGGGTTTTGGGAGAGCTTTACGGTGGTGCTGTGGAGACCCGTATTGCCAATGATTATGAGGACTTGATTAACTGGTTTGAAGATGATGCAAGTCTGCCCAGAACGATTATCAATGCCAATTTCCATACGGACAGATTTTATACGTTAAAGTCCCGTTTAAGTGCCGCCTATAAGGGTATTAATGTTTTGGTTTTGAGAAACGGGGCAAAGGACTGGTTTTGGAAAGCCGGTATTCAGGAATTGGATAATGACGAAGTTTCCCTTGATATTCACCATATTTTTCCAAAAGATTGGTGTCAAAAGAACAATATTTCCAAAGACACCTATGATTGTATTTTGAATAAAACCCCACTTTCTTATAAGGCTAATCGTAAAATTGGCGGAGATGCACCTTCTGTTTATTTACCCAGACTTCAGCAAGAAAAAAACGTAGAATTATCTGATTCTCAAATGGATGCTATTCTTCAAACCCATTTGGTCTGTGCCGATTTTCTGAGAACCGATGATTACGAGGGGTTTATCCAGGATCGTTCCGAGAAGTTAAAGCAGCTAATTGAAAAGGCCATGGGTAAAGAAGTCAGTGAGGTAGAGGATATTGCGTGAATTGAAAAGGTAAAAAGACTGATTATTGGCGCTAATGCCTCAAAATGCTGGAATAGACGAAAGAAAAACGGGAAAATAATGAACGGAATATTGAAGCCGGTTGCCGCAGGCTTGAATGTAGCCGAAAGGGAGGCGTTGCCGGGGTTGGAACAGGCGCAATCAGTCCGGCTACCGACACTTATACCTGGAATTTGAACAGGGATAACAGTCCGGCAGTGAATCAGCTGGTGAATTTGATTAACGAGAACAGTGAAACGGATTTGGTCTTCCTTTTCAGGCATAATTACGGGCAAGGCGCCGCAGAAAACAATAGAATAGAGCCTTATGGAAACATCGATATTATCATAAATATCACAGGGGTAGCCGAGGTGGCTATTTTTTAGCCATCAATTCACAGCATTCACCCCCGTATTCAGTTGACGATTTTTTATGATTATTTTTCGATAGGATACACAAAGTGTTATAATCAGTCATACGGTTTGAAAAAGGTAAAAGAATATCATTCAAATTCTGAATCAAAGGGGTTCGTGATTGATGAATAAAAAACAAAGCACTATTCTGCTGGTTGATGATGATTTGATGAATTTGAAGATTTTGTCTTCATTGCTTGGGGAAGAATACAGTCTGATGGTAGCGCATGGGGGAAAACAGGCGTTGGACTTCATAGAAGCGGGCCAATTGCCGGATTTGATCCTGTTGGACATCATGATGCCGGATCTTGACGGCTACAGTGTTTGCACCCTTCTCAAAAGTGAAGAGGCCACCAAGGACATTCCGGTGATCTTCATTTCCGCTGTCGGGCAATCGGTCGATGAAGAAGAGGGTTTGAGTCTCGGAGCGGTTGATTTCATCAAAAAGCCGTTTGTGCCATCCATCGTTTTGGCCCGTGTGAATACCCAGCTGAAACTGGCCAACTCGCTGAGGGAGTTAAAAGATCTTTATTCCAAATCAACGATTATGAACCGGTTGATTAAATACAAGAATTATCAAATCGAGATGATTCTCAACAATTCGGGTGAAGGGTATCTGGTTCTTGATCAGGACTTAATCGTGCAGTCGGAGCATTCGAAGGAATGTGATAAGATTTTTGGTTTCGAGATTGGCGGCAAGAGTGTTTTGGAAGCCTTTAAAGGCTTTTCCGGGTATGACCCGAAAGCCGATCCTGATATCTTAACCGAATTGTTCCGGCTGAGTGATCGTGAATTAAGGGAAAAATCGGATGTATATCTTGAATTATTGCCGGAGGAATTGGAGAAGTCGGGGGAGATTTTCAACGTGAGATATTCCATGATCATGACGGAGAATATCGGAAGGCGTTTGCTGATTGTTTTGAAGAATATCACTGAAAAGAAGCAGTTGCAGAAACGTTTGGATGATGAACGTGAAAAGTTGCGCATGATTGTGAATATTGTTTCGAATGTTGAAAATTATCAAATATTGCTGGACAAGGCCATGCTCTTTTTCGGCGAGACGCTTTTTGAAGGGATTAAAAAGGGCGATTATCAGGGTTTATTGAATTTATACATTCAAACCCACACGTTTAAAGGAATTTTTGGGCAATTAAATATACAGGCCGTTTATTCAGCCTTGGATAAACTTGAAACCCTTCTGGACAGTGTCCATGAAGACCTTTCAGAAACCCGTTCACATCAATTGGCCAATGACATCAAGCGCCTGGATATCGTCAACTGCATCAAGAGAACCAGCGAACAGGTTGAAGAAACCATTGGCTTTGAAATGATATCGGATGCCTGTTATAACAATCACTTCATCGTCAATCAAACCAATCTTGAGAGAATCAAAGAAAGAATCCGGTCGGATTCATCCATCGAAAGAAAGGATATCATTTTGGCGCAAATTGATCAACTCAGATACACCAGCCTTTGTAATATATTAAGGAAATTTTGTGATTATTCTAAAAAGCTTGCTATGGAGCTTGGCAAAGAAAAGGTTATCACCCGGATAACGGGGGAAGATGTTTTTTTGGATCCGGTTCGTTACGGGCATTTTCTGGATTCTTTGGTACATCTTTTCAGAAACATCGTGGATCATGGGATTGAACCGCCCCAAGAACGTTACCGTAAAAGGAAAGAACTTGCCGGAATGATCGAATGCGATGTTCGTTTTGAAAAGAATCAGGTTATTTTGACTATTTCAGACGATGGTAAAGGGATTGACTTTGATGATTTAAGGGACAGAATCAAGGTGTTCAAAGGCTTCACAGATGAGCGGCTTGAAGCGCTGTCGGATGAAGAAGTGATGGGGATTCTCTTTGAAGAACGTTTTTCATCCATCGAGGAGGAAAATGCCTTTTCCGGAGGCGGCATGGGATTGTCCGCCGTCAAAAGGGCTTTAGATGAGATAGATGGCGTCATTCACATTTACAGCGAAAAGGATAAAGGAACCCGGTTTGAAATCCGTTTCGACATAAAAGGGGATGAGTACAATCGCTAAGATACTGATTGTGGACGACAATTATCTGATGCGTCGAACCATTGAACGCATCGTTCATGAAATGGGGCATCATGTTGTCGGAGAGCTTGACAATGGGAAACATCTGCCTTTCAAGTTTCAGGAACTGATACCGGATCTGATCACCCTGGACATTGTCATGGCCGAAAAAACAGGCCTTGAAGCACTCAAAGAATTAAAGGATCAATATCCCTTTGCCAAAGTGATCATGGTCACTTCGATCGGACAAAAGCGAAAGGTTTTAGAAGCCCTGAAATACGGTGCTGACCATTTTGTCGTGAAACCCATCAACGAAGATAAACTAAAAAGTGTCATCAATCAAGTCTTAGGTCCGGTTAAAACCGCTGTTAAAGAGGATGTAAAAGATGACAGCCAAGACCCGATTGAAGAATAACAAGTGTACCCAAACAGGCGTTTGATACCCATCTAACCACAGAATGGCGCTGTTATAAGTCTTCGATGGTTAATAATCGCTTCCCGAATGCTTTCAGTAAGCCCTACTTATGTTGACAGTATGTATTCGTTGTATCTAAGTGAAAATAAAACACCGGGTTATTATCAACCCGCTTATCATGGAAAGGTTTTTTAAATTTACTGAAATAAATACGATTATCCGCAATTTTTTTCCCTAATATCGAGGCTCAGGTATGGGATCAGGAGAAGTTGTTTGAATTTAAAAGAAATTGTTGCTAAGAAGCTTTTGTGTTTCTGGTAAAATAGATAAGATTATCATTAAAATATGCTATGATTATCTGGCTTAAAGCAACCCGATAGTTATTTCTTTGAAATATGGGGGTTATGGAAATGATTAGCTTAGAACAAGTAATGGAAAATTCCGAACTGGGATATGCCCGGCATCAAATCATCACAGATGAAAAAGGACGCCCCGTCGATTATTGTTATCTTGCGGTGAATGCTTCATTTGAAAAGCTCACAGGCTTGAAACGCAAGGCGTTGATCAATCACAGGGTGACGGAAGTGTTGCCTAAAACACTGGAGGATGATTTTGACTGGATCGGTTATTACGGAGCCATCGCCAAAGAGGGACAAAAGCGGGTCATTGAACAGTATTCTTACGCCCTTGAAAAATGGTTTCGCATTGAGGCCTTCTCGTGTGAGCCCGGATGCTTTACCACCCTTTTTTCGGACATCACTCACGAAAGAGAGTTGACAGAAGCCTCAAAGGCGTTTCTGGATGATCGTGAAGGCATGAATACAGACGAACAGATTACGCAGCGGATGAAAAGGATTACCGGCGCCGCTTTTGTTGCTTTAAACCTTTTTATTAAAGAAAGCGGGCATTTTAAAACAGTTTCCATTGCAGGCGGGCCCGCTTTTATACAACAAGCCACCCGGCTGGCGGGATTCAACCTCCTCAATAAAGAATGGACGATCAACCCTCACATATTTGAGCGCTTCAAAAACAAGCGGGTGATCCTATTCGACCAACTGCATGAAATGATGGACCCCATGATTTCAAAAACTGTCGTCAGGCTGTTTGAAAAGACTTTCAATCTTGGAAAGACGGTTATGGTTAAGATCGTACAGGAAGAACAGGTCATAGGGGACTTTACCCTGATTTTCACAAAGGATGGTGAAAATCAAAAAAACGAGCCTCTGAAACATGAGACACAGGCCGTTGTCTATGCGGATATGGTGGCGATGCTATTGGGAAAACGCCGCAGGCAGCAAGAGCTTGAAGAAGGCAAGAATCAGCTTCAAGAGAGCAAACAGCTCTATCAGTCCATTGCAGAAGACACACCGGCCATGATCTGCAGGTTCGATCCGGACATGAACATCATGTATATCAATCCCGCATACAGTGACTACTTTGGAAGAGAGGCGCAATCACTCATAGGAACAAGCTTTTTGGATTTGATTCCCAGACAGCAGCACGAATCCATCCGATCCGTTATGGCTGAGCTTACACCCGAATCACCCAGTATCACAGCGGAGCACCAGGTTCACACACCGGACGGGAAGGGACTGCGATGGCATCGCTGGACCAATCGTGCGCTTTTTGACGAGGAAGGTCGTGTCCTTTCTTATCAATCCGTTGGTTTGGACATCACCCAGCAGCATCAGGTGCAAAAGGCGCTCGAGGCTGCCAACGAAAGGTTGCTGAAGGTTATTAACAGCCTGGATTCCACGATCTATATCTCCGACATGGATACTTATGAAATATTGCTGATCAACGAACATGCCCGCAAACGATGGGGAGATATCGTGGGGACAAAATGCTGGAAGACCATGGGGATAAATCAAGACGGTCCCTGCACGTTTTGTCCCAACGCTAAACTGTTGGACGCTACGGGCAAACCCACCGACATTTACCGCTGGGAGCAGCTGAATGCCGTCGACGGCCACTGGTACGATTGTTGGGACCAGGCCATTGAATGGATTGACGGGCGAATGGTTCATATGGCGTTTGCCTCGGATATCACCGAACGAAAAGAGACCGAGATCGCCTTGCAAAAGGCCAAAGACGACTTGCAAAATATCTCTGACAATATGCTGGATCTGGTTGCGGTTACGGATATGCAAGGACGTTATCAATTTGTCGGGGCCTCATATAAAATAACCGGTTACGAAAAAAAAGAGCTCATTGGCAGAAGGAGTATGGAATTTATGCATCCGGCAGACCTTGCGAAAGTACAGGCTCAATTTGATGGCCTCGTCAGTCAAAAGGTCAAGACAGGGAAGGCAACCTATCGTTATCGGTGCGCAGATGGCACCTATTTGTGGTTTGAAACCTTCGGGCGACTGATTCTGGATAAAGAGGGAAAACCGAAAGAGATTCTGCTGAATACGAGGGATATAACCCATCAAAAGAGATTGGAACAGGATATCAGAGATAGCGAGCAAAAATTCAGGACCCTTTTTGAAACGATGGCGCAAGGGGTGGTTTACCAGGACAAAGATGGGAACATCACCGCTGCCAACACCGCAGCCGAAAGGATTTTAGGCATTTCTCTTGATCAAATGCAAGGGAAGACCTCCCTTGACCCAACTTGGCAGGCTATTCATGAAGACGGACGACCGTATCCGGGTCAGGAGCATCCTGCCATGGTGGCATTACAAACCGGGAAGCCTTTTTTTGGTGAAATCATGGGGGTTTATAATTCTCAGGAGAAAAAGTATCATTGGATCAAGGTCAACGCCGTTCCCCAGTTTCACGAGGAGGAGGAAAAACCTTATCAGGTGTACGCCACCTTTGAGGACATTACAAAGGAATTAGAAACGAATCAGTTGTTAAAGAATAATCAAAGCCAGCTTGAGCAAGCCCTTCTGGAGACCGGTAAACAGAAAAACCATTTGGAGGCAATGCACGAAATCGCCGTCGATGTCTTGAACTCCACCGATTTTTTAGAAACGGCAACCAAGCTGTTTAACGATTGCAAAAGGCTGACAGGCGCAACTTCGGGATATGTGGCGCTCTTGAATGATGCGGGTGACGAAAACGAAGTGATTTATTTGGATCCCGGCGGTGATATATGCACCGTTGACCCGGATTTGCCTATGCCCATCCGGGGTCTCAGGGGAATCGCTTATCAATCGGGGGAAGTGGAATACCACAACGATTTCATGCACTCGCCATATTGGCAATGGATGCCATTCGGACATGTGGGGTTAACCAATGTGTTGTTTGCCCCCTTGAAAAATGAAGAAAAGGTTGTGGGACTTCTTGGGCTTGGCAACAAAGCAGGAGGGTTCACAGACGAAGATGCCAAAACGGCAAAGACCGTGGCGAAGTTCTGCTCCATTGCCCTTCAAAAAAGCCGCCTGATCACGCAGTTGACTCAGGAAAAAGAAAAAGCGGTAGAAGCCAACCGTGCCAAGAGCACCTTTCTCGCCAACATGAGTCACGAATTGCGAACGCCTCTCAACGGGATTATTGGATTCAGTGATATTTTAAAGAACACGGTGCTTGATAAGGAGCAAAAGGAATTTGTGGACACGGTTCATTCTTCAGCCAGGCACCTGTCAGATGTGATCACAGATATTCTGGATTTTTCACGCATCGAAGCGGGGAAATTTGAACTGCACCCGGAAAACGCCTCTCTTAAAGAGCTTGTCGAAAAGACCGTTTCCATTGTCCGTCAGCGGGCCCTGCAAAAAGGATTGACCTTAAACCTTTCGTATGGAGACCATTTACCTCAAACGGTGTTTGTGGATGGGCCAAGACTGAGACAAATCCTGTTAAATCTGCTCTCCAATGCCGTAAAATTCACAGACAAAGGATCGGTTCAACTGACGGTAAAAGCGGTGCAACGATACCCTGACAGCGCCCTTCTCCAGTTTAGGGTTGATGACACCGGCATGGGGATCAAGCAGGAGGAACAGGCAAAGGTTTTCGAACCCTTCCATCAGACGGACATGTCCAGCTCCAAGAGTGCAGAGGGAACCGGCCTGGGATTGGCCATTATCAAGGAAATTCTGGAAAAAATGGACAGCACCTTAAAGCTCCAAAGTGTTTACGGCAAAGGCAGTACCTTTTCTTTCGAGTTGCTGTTACCCTGCGAGAAAACCCAGCCAATGGATACGACCCCAACGGTTGACGAGAAACCCGATGATACGTCCTCCTTCAAAAATAAAAAGATCCTCATTGTCGAGGACAATATCGTCAATATGAACTATGCTCAAACCATCATATCCATGTTTTCGAAGGACATTCAGATCATCAAGGCCAAAGATGGAAACGAAGCCTATCAACTATTTTTAGAACACGATCCCGATCTTATCTTAATGGATATCGTCATGCCGGGTGTCGATGGCTATCAGGCAACTGCAATGATACGTCAGCATAATGAACAAGTTCCCATCGTTGCCATGACGGCCAAGGCCTTAAAAGAAGACCGGGAAATATGCCTGGCTTCAGGTATGGACGATTACATCACCAAACCGGTTTCCATACACCAGTTTAAAGAAACGCTCAAAAAGTATTTAGGGATTACTGAATAGCGGAGTAATCCGTGGCGTGTTGATTGATTGCCGCCTGTTTCTTAATGCGGCGTGCCCAAATTCAATCGATCAACCTGAAAAATGTTCAATCAGAAAAGATCACTTCCAAAACTGTGTCATCGTCAACGCTCATTTGCTTGAATCGGAAGGCTTGAGGCGCAATGCTGTCTTCTCGGGGCGCCTCGCCAATATAGACATCGTAGATGCCCGGATCAATGGCGTTGAACTGGCATAACCCCCCCTGTAATTGGGTTCTTGACCAATAGTTCGTTCCATCACTTCGGGCTAAAGTGACATAAAAAAAGCGATTAACAGGTTGGCCGGATTCATCCACAGACTGAATATGAAGATTTCCAGGCGTTTCTTGAGGCAGCTGGAGGCTCAGTGCCTGGGCAACATCGATTCGGCCATATCCGGTCCAGGGGTTGTGCCCTTTGATCGGCTGGCTCCACGATGGGGGATCGATGGGAGAGGCGCTTTCTTCAATCAGTCTGCGAACCTGGTAGGCGCTTGCGCCTGGGTGCTTTTCCCAAAGAAGGGCAGCCAGTGCGGACACATGGGGGGCAGCCATGGAGGTTCCGCTGTAATAGGCGTATTTTCCGGGATCGGGATCGACAATCGCTCCATTATTGTACATATTCACCGTTGATAGAATTTGCTTTCCAGGGGCCACGACAGATAGAGAGGCGCACCCGTTGGAAAAGGTAGTCACTTGGTCGTGGACATCACTGGCACCAACCACCATGATACCGGGCCATGATCTTGGGGAAGACCAGTTTTCAGCGACATGGGAATTGGCTGAAGCAAACACGACCAATACATCCTGTTCAATGGCATAATCGTAAGCGTCTTTGAGTACATCGATATAACCCCCGTAAATCAAACACCAGCTGTTTTGAAGGATTTGAGCGCCGTTTTCAACCGCCCAGCAAATCCCTTTTGCTTTGGCAAAGGCGTCCAGTTCCAGCGAAGGAATGGGCATTATTTTTGATGCCGGTGACAATCCGCAGATTCCGATGCTGTTGTTCTCTTTTGCGGCAATGATTCCAGCCACATGGGTGCCGTGCCCATTGTAATCCGCCGAATCTCCCGGTTGAATCAGGCTGGCGGTGGCTGTCTCGCTATCCCATTCCCAGCCGGTGACAAACTGCCCCTCCAAATCCGGATGAGCCCCATCCACCCCGGTGTCAAAAACGGCCACGATGATGCCGTTTCCCTTAATTTCCTGATCCCATGCCGATTGCGAGTTGATACGGGTGTGGGACCATTGGAAGCCAAACAGCGGATCATTTGGAGGGGTTCTGTTTTCAGTATTTGAACGATCTGATAGGTTCTCACCATTTACAAGTTCGCCAATGGAGTTGGGTTGCGCATGATAGTTAGGGCTGACGTAGCGGATGCCCTGAGGGTGCAGCTGTCGAATCTGTTCCAGCGTCTTTGATACCGATTCTGGGATTTGCAGCAGTGCGGCTTGAATCTGAACGATGCTGTCCAGATACGTGGCCCCCAGCGTTTGGATGAGGGATTCGAGGGCTGATTCATCTGTGTATCCGACGATGAGGCGGTTTTCAGTATAACGGGCTTCTTCAATGGTTTGATAGGGATTCCAATGGACGGGGACCGTTTTTTCAAACACCTCTTGAGCGGCTTCTCCTGACAGACATTGACTGATCGAGGTCGGTGCCGTACACGAAATCGGTAACAAACTGAGAATGATTAGGATAAGTATGAGAATCCCTGTGTTTTTACGTTGTTTTTTTACTTGTGAGTAAAGCTGTCGGATGGATTGATTAGTTTTCATAGACGGCCTCCTTAATGCGTTCCGGTGGTGAATTCAAACATCCAATCGGGTTGAATACCGTAACGACACGGATCAAATCCCATGCTTCCCCGATAGGGATGATAATCGGCGGCGATGGAGAAGGCAACGGCACTATCATCCTGATTGCTTACTCGGGCGTAGGCAAGGTTCACGCCCCAACTGTAGGTTTTATGGGCTTCCAGTTGATCCCAGGGATAGGGCTCAAAGAAGGTCCCGCTTTGATCTTCGAAATAGGAATACCAGATCCGTTCTTCGTAAGCTGTGTTGCCCGAGAATCGAATGGAACTCTCAGAGCTGTTATCGGTTTCAATCAGGGCACCGTAGTTGGGCTCGTCTTGTTGATGAACCGATATGGGAAGGATCCAGTGGTCTTGATCCTGAATCTGATCGTATAAAAAGAGACGGTACCCGTATTGAATGTTGCCCATAGCTGATTCCAAAAATTTTTGAGGACCAAATTGGAATTCCGGCTGCCTATCCGTTTCTGCTTGTTGATAGGATGGACTGATCAGTTGGGTACTAAAACAATCCAGGGGTATAACGCTACCCAGAAGGGTTTGAGGGGTTTCGTGGGCACCGTAAACGCAAGTAACGGCGTAAAAGATTTCTTTGCCCGCTTCCAATAGCCCGGAGATGTCCACGAACATTGCACTTGCAGAAAAAAATCTCCCGGGGGCCTCGAAAAAGTAGCTGTTGTCGGGCCAGCTCAAGCGACCGTTGGCGCTTTCTGAGGAGAGAAAGCCGACACGGTGCCATGTTTCACCGTCGAACGAACGGTAGAATCGATAGCCGTCTGGCGGGGCCACCAGGTCACTGATCCAATTTCGTTGGCGTGCGGTCTGATAGTCAACGCAAAAAATCCCCACCATCAGATTCGCCAGTTCCGGTGCACCTCGCTGATCGGATTGCCTGGGCAGCGATAGAAAGTCCCGTCCCATCCTCCGGGTGAAGGAGATGAGGTTGGGAAAACCGGCGGTTGTAGCGCTGATCGGTTGATAGATCTGTTCGGGAATCTCCGTATAGCCGCCCTCTTGCTGAATATCCAAATAAACGATGCGGTGATAACGGTTGCCGTTGTAGTCATACAAGACCAGGTTCAAGTCAGTTTGGTCGTGATGGCCTTTAATCGACATGTCGAATTCTCCAAAATACGTATTGCGTAACGGTTCAAAGAAATCTTTGGATAAAGCCGGCTCTGAGGGTGTTCGACCAAGAATCGGTGGCAGGATGGCATAAAGGTGATTTTGGGTATCAGAGACCTGAACTTCCACAACAAAATCATCGCTGATGGGCATTGATGGATCAATGATGATGGGATCATCTCCCCAGAATTCGGGGCGATAATACCATTGAAAATCGAGTAGTGGAAATAGTTCTTGTGTGGCCGGATCCAGAAAAAGTTCTGCCTTGCGTAGGATGGCTTCAGTGATTTGTTGCCCGGCAACAGAAGTTGACAAACCGTCGATGACACTGATCCCGTAACCGTATTTGGAAAAAGCCACCCGTATTTTCTCAGGTAGTTGTCTAATCCCTACAATAGCCTGACCCAGCTCATCTGTGAGTGCTTGCCCGATCAGTTCCTGGTCCTCGTTCCATACCTGAACGAGAGCCCCATCCACAGCCGGCCCAGCACCGTATTGCGTCAAAACAAACGCCAGCTTTGCAACTTCAGTGGGGCGAAGGGTACAGCCCACCAATAAAAACAAACCAATAACCACACACACCCATCCAAATCCTTTCATCCGTTACCTCCTGATTCTTCCGAAAAATCCTTGAAGAGTTTTTCCTTCAATTTTATCACTTTGGATAGATTTAACAATAAACTGTTGGAAAAGGATTTGTTTTTATTAGTTAATCTTAGGTCAATCATAGATTTGACATTAGCCATATTTTGGAATATAATAAAATGAACACAATCGTGGTTTAATACTCAATAAGGATGATTTTAAAAAAGAATTCGGGTTTT